>DAIRVB010000495.1:405-3930 GCA_036803065.1 Streptosporangiaceae bacterium | reverse complement strand
CCCGAAACCACCGCACCCGAAGCCACCGGACCCGAAACCACCGCACCCGAAGCCACCGGACCCGAAACCACCGCACCCGGCGGGGCGGCGGCCAGCGGCACGGCAGCCGGGCAGGCCGGCCTGGTCCGGTATCTCCATTGCGGAAGCCACGCCACGGCGGCGGCGATGGCTGGCAGCGCCCACAGGCCCAGGGTGAGGCGCGCGGACCCGCCCGATGCCCGGTAGATGGGAATCGCGATCAGCGAGCTGAGGATCGAGCCGGCGGACAGGCTCAGCAGGTAGATCCCGATCAGCAGCCCCGCCCGGGCCGGGTCCCGCCGCTTCACCAGGCTCGGCAGCAGGACATTCATCAGCGCGATAGCCGCGGCGGCGAGCGCCGTGCCGGGGAACAGCATCACCCCCGGCAGGATCCCGCGCAGCAGCAGTCCCACGGCCAGCACGGCCAGTGCCACTTCCAGCACGCGCTCTTCCCCGAAGCGGCGGCTGAGCGGTGCCGCGGCCGCGGAGAACACGGCGAAGCAGAGCACGGGGACTGAGGCGAGGACAGCCAGCGCCGCTGAGGACAACCGCAGGCTCGCCGACAGTTCGGGGAACACCGGCGGCAGGCTGGTGATCGCGGCCCGCAGGTTGAACGCGAGCGCGACGATCCCGATGACGAGCAGGGCAGTACCCCGCCCGAACCGTCCGAGGCCGGGGCTGGCTGGAGGCGGCCCGCGGCGCAAGGTCAGACCGTGATGGCGCGAAGTCCGGCGGGAACATGCTCGGCAAGCTGGGCGGCGATGCTGGCCGCGCGTTCCGCCGCCGTGTTTACGGCAGCAGGAAGGGCCTGCGCTCCGGCGGCGCCGGCACAGCGGTTCGCCAGCACGGCGACCCGTTCAGTCAGCACCGCCCACGCGGCCTCACGGGCGGGAACGAAATTGCCCATCTGGTAGTACATCTCGAACGCCGGGCCCGCTGTCCGCCCGGGGTAGCCCGCCCCGGCGGGCAGCCGGGTGAGGGCCGAGCCTAGAGGCTCGAGGACCCCGGTCATGAGCCCGAAAGCACTGCCGATCAGCAGCCCCAGCTGTTCATCACTCTCGTCCGTGTGGGTGAAGAACAGGGTCAGCATCTGCAGCAGCGCCTCGTAGCCGAGGCTAAACAGCTCGGCGACCGCGTGCGCCACCGGCTCGGTGAGCACCGGCTGCGGCAGCGGGACGTCGTAGGGCTGCCGGGTGAATGCGGCGATGACCGGCCGGGCCGGCTCGAAGGAGGGGTCCTGCCTGCGGAGCTCGCTGTACTCCTCCCACATGCTGAGGAACCGGCCATAATGGGCCGACCGCCAGTCACCGCGGGCGCCCTCGCCCTGCTCGATGATCTCCTCGATGGCTGCGTGCGCGGACCGCAGGTCCGTCACGGCCACCAGTTCGGGCCAGTGAAACAGCTCGGGAGTCGCCTGCGCGCGCGGCGGCCCGACGAATACGGCGCCTTCCCCCAGGCGGCTGACGAGATGGCTGAGGCCTTCCGCGATGCCCCGGTAGAGATGCCCCACAGTCGCGAAATCCTGCACTCGCGGCAGCGCCTCGCCAGGCTCCACGGGCTCATGCGGCGGTGCGCCAGGAACGAAGCCCTCGGCGTCCTGGCGTTCCATTCCCTCTGGCCGCTCCAGGTACAGGAAATGGGTGAGGGCCGCGTCGCCGAAAGGCAGCAGGTCAAGAAGGACGCCTGGGGGGAAGTAGTTCGAGCGCTGCGGGAAGTTGGGCCTGGTCAGCACGGGAGCAGCCCCGATCGAGGACATGAGGTTCGCGACCAGCGCAAAATGCAGCATCTCCTGCACGGCGATGCCCCGCAGGACCTCCCGCCACCTCGCGACCGCGGCGGCCTGCTCCGCGGTCAGGCCCTCCGCCGAGTCCCGCTTCAAGCTGAAGCCCGCGTAGAGGTACTGACACATGATCATGTGCTCTAGCTGGGACGCCTCAGCCAGCAGGTACCAGAGGTGCTCACGGTGCTCAACCACGAGCCTGGGTTCAGCCATAGGTGCTCCAGAGGCTCAGCCGCATCACGAACGGTCAACGCGCTTACATAATTACATGTCCGCACCGCAAGAACGGCGTACTCAGCCTTTCGCGACCAGCGAGCGGAGCACGTACTGCATGATCCCGCCGTGCCGGAAGTAGTCCGCCTCCCCGGGCGTGTCGATCCGGACGACGGCCTGGAACTCCCGGCCGTCCGCGCTGACCGTGACCTCGCGTGGCACCGGGCCCGTGTTGATCTCCTCGATGCCGGTCACGTCGAACACCTCGCGGCCGGTGAGGCCGAGCGAGGCCGCCGACTCCCCCGGCCGGTACTGCAGGGGAAGGACACCCATCCCGATCAGGTTGGACCGGTGGATCCGCTCGAACGACTCGACGAGGACCGCGCGCACGCCGAGCAGCAGCGTTCCCTTGGCCGCCCAGTCCCGTGACGAGCCGGAGCCGTACTCCTTGCCGCCGAGGACGATGAGCGGCGTCCCCTCGTCCGCATACTGCCGGGAAGCCTCGTAGATCGACATCTGCTCGCCGGCGGGCAGCTTCACCGTCACCCCGCCCTCGGTGCCGGGGGCAAGCTGGTTGCGGAGCCGGATGTTCGCGAACGTGCCGCGGATCATCACTTCGTGGTTGCCGCGCCGCGACCCGTAGGAGTTGAAGTCCCGCCGCTGCACCCCGTGCTCCCGCAAGTAGTCGCCCGCAGGGCCGTCGTTCTTGATCGCTCCGGCAGGTGAGATGTGGTCGGTGGTCACCGAGTCGCCCAGCATGGCCAGCACCCGGGCGCCGCGCACGTCGGTCACGGCGACCGGCTTCTCCGTCATCCCCTCGAAGTACGGCGGCCGCCGCACATAGGTGGAGTCCGGGTCCCAGGCGAAGGTGTCGCCCTCGGGCACCTCCATCGCGCGCCACCGGTCGTCACCCTCGAACACGTCCGCGTAGTCGCGGGTGAACATCTCGGCGGCGACAGCGTCGTGCACCACCGAGGCGATCTCCTCCGGCGACGGCCAGATGTCGCTCAGGTACACCGGCGTGCCATCGGATCGCGCGCCCAGCGACTCGTGGACCATGTCGATGTCCATCGTGCCGGCCAGCGCGTACGCGACCACCAGCGGCGGTGAGGCCAGGTAGTTCATCTTCACGTCCGGGTTGATCCGGCCCTCGAAGTTCCGGTTGCCGGACAGCACCGACACGACCGCGAGATCATTGTCGGCAACCGCCGCGCTGATCGTCTCCGGCAGTGGGCCCGAATTCCCGATGCAGGTGGTGCAGCCGTAGCCGACCAGGTTGAAGCCGAGCTTCTCCAGGTACGGCGTCAGCCCGGCCCGCTCGTAGTAGTCCATGACCACCTTGGAGCCGGGCGCTAGCGTGGTCTTCACCCACGGCTTGCGGCTCAGCCCGGCCTCGACCGCCTTCTTGGCGACCAGCGCCGCGCCGATCATCACCGACGGGTTGGAGGTGTTGGTGCAGGAGGTGATGGCCGCGATCACCACGGATCCGTGATCGACCGAGGTCCGCGTGCCGT
>DAIRVB010000495.1:0-395 GCA_036803065.1 Streptosporangiaceae bacterium | reverse complement strand
ACCTCGGCCGGTGCCGACGGCCGCTCGCCTGACCCGGCCGACACCGGGTCGGAGGCGGGGAACGTTCCGGCCAGCCCGTTGTCCAGGCTCGGCGACAAGACATACGACCCGAGAGCCTCGCGGAACGAGGTCTTCGCGTTCGACAGCGCCACCCGGTCCTGCGGCCGCTTCGGGCCGGCCAGCGACGGGACGATGGTGGACAGGTCGAGCTGGAGTTCCTCGGAATACCGCGCGGAGTGCTCAGGGGCGTGCCAGAGTCCCTGCTCCTTGGCGTAGGCCTCGACCAGGGCCACGTGCTCGGCCGACCGCCCGGTCAGCCGCAGGTAGGTCAGAGTCTCCTCGTCGATCGGGAAGATCGCGCAGGTCGAGCCGAACTCCGGGCTCATGTTGCCGAT
>DAIRVB010000494.1:0-3977 GCA_036803065.1 Streptosporangiaceae bacterium | reverse complement strand
TAAAAGCGCCCCGGAGGCGCAAAGCAAGCAGGGAAGGGGGAATGGGGAGGCGGGCGGGGCCCCGGAGGCGAGCGGAGGAAACAGCGGGACGCTGCCCGGGCTGGGCAGAGTAGTGTCGGCCGGGTCATGATGGCGGTGACGGCAAGGGGAGGGAAGCCGCTATGCCCGTGATGACGGAATACCCGCCTGGGACGCCCTGCTGGGCCGACCTGTCCACACCAGATGCGGGGGCATCCGGCGCTTTCTACGGGGATCTGTTCGGCTGGGAAACGCACTCCCCACCAGGCTCGGACGCCAGTGCCTACGCGTTCTTCGGGCCGGCCGGCACACCAGCCGGCGAGGCGCCAGCACGGGTGGTGGCCGGCCTGATGCCGTTCACCGGCGGGGAGCGGCCGGCCGGCTGGAACACGTACGTGAGCGTGACCGACGCGGACGCCACAGCGGCACTCGTGTCTCAGGCCGGCGGTCAGGTGCTGGTCCCGCCCCTGGATGTGGACGGGCAGGGCACGATGGCCATGTTCGCCGACGACCAGGGGGCCATGATCGCGGCGTGGAAGCCCAAGGCCTTTGCCGGCGCGGGCCTGGTCAATGAGCCTGGCTGCCTCTGCTGGTACGAGTTGGCCTGCCGGGACACCGCGGCGGCCGCCCGCTTCTATGGGCGCGTCTTCGGATGGCAGGCGGACACCAGCCAGATGGGGCCGATGACCTACACCGAATGGCGGCTGGACGGCCGCCCGGTCGGCGGCATGGTGCACATGGACGAGGACTGGCCCGAGGGGATCCCGCCGCACTGGATGGTGCACTTCGCCGTGGCCGACTGCGACGCCGCGGCGGCCAGGACCGAGGAACTGGGCGGGCAGGTGCGCGTCCCGCCCACCGACGTCCCACCAGGCCGTTTCGCGGTGGTCGCCGACCCGCATGGCGCGGCCTTCACCATCATCAAGCTGGCGGCAGCCGGATAACTCAGGCGCCGGTTAATTTGGGCGCCGGTTAGTCCTAGGCAACCGTGTCCTCGTGCTGGCCCGCCGCGAGCACGTGCGCCAGCGGGGGGCGCTCCAGCAGGACGTTGGCGTGCTCATCGAGCCGCAATCCCTGCTCGGTGGCCACGGCGTGCAAGTAGGTGTCGGACCCTCGGAGCGGCCTGACCCGCGGACTTCCTGACCCGAAGGCCCCGCGTTGCGGCGCGCGCGCCCGGCGGGTCATCGCGCGCAGCACCACCGAGCTCATCAGGGTGAGATCCCGGAGCGACTGGTGGCGATTCTGCCGCGCGCCGAGATCTACCTGTGCCATAGCTGGCAGGCCCACCGCCCGCAGGACGTCGACCATGATTCCCAGTTCCACGCCGTATCCGGTGAGGAAGGGGATGCCGCACAGCAGGTCGCGGTACGCGGCGAATTCACCGGCCAGCGGCTGCACGAACCCGGTGAGCTCCGGGCAGAAGAAGTTGAACAGCGGCTTGGCCATCAGCTCCGTCACCCGCCCCCCGCCGTCGATGACCGATTGCTGCCCGTCGGTGTAAGGGCGCCGGTAGGCGGCCTTAGTGAACTGCAGCCCCGGCAGGGCAAGGAGCGGCCCGAGAGTGCCGTAGATGAAATGCTCATCGAAATTCTTGGTATCGGCATCGGCGAACATCACGATGTCGCCGCGCGCCACCGACAGGCTCCGCCACATGGCATCGCCCTTGCCCTGGGCCGGGCCGAAGGCAGGGAGCAGTTCGTTCTCCGAGTACACCTCGGCGCCGCAAGCACGGGCGATGTCGCCCGTGCCATCCGTTGAGTCCGCGTCCACCAGCATGACCTGATCGATGAGCCCGCTCCGGTCGTTCAGCAGTGCCACCCGCGCCAGAATGGGCCCGATCGTCTCCGCGACGTTACGCGTCGGGAGGACCAATGTCGTCGTAATCCGCTGCCCGGCATGGCCGGGCTCAGAAAGGCTTGAGAAATCCTGATGGTGAAATGATCGCTGCTCGAACCATTCCCGGACGCTCATGTTCATGTATGCTGCCTTTCTTTCAGGCTCACACATCATTTCGCCCAGGCCAGAACCGCGGCCCTCGTATCTCCCGCTTCCACCGCTGATTGCGGGAATAGGCCACAGTAGTGCTGGTTTGTTATGCCTCTGTAACGGCATGTTGCGTGCCTGTTACTAGCCCGCATCGATTGGCGGAGCAGGTGAAGCGGCGCGAGCGTTGCACACGCCCGACGAGCGCCGAAGCGCGTCCGGTGCCGGCCGAATGGGGCCAAGGTCTGACCGATGACCGACTGACCGACAGCGGCCGGCCGCCCGTATCGTACGATGAGTGGTGTCCCGGGGGGGTCAGGTTGCCGTGCGCGCGTTCCGCGTCTCAGTGGAGACGCCCAGCTCAGAACCCCGCGCGCCGACCCCAGCCGAGGCGCCGCATCTCCCGGGCGGGTGCGAGCAGACGCCTGCCGGCCACATCGGGAGCGCGGACGGCACACCAGCCGCCACCACCGCCACGGCCAGCCTCCCGCGAGCCCGCCTGCCGTGGCTGATCGCCTGGCTGGCTCTGCTCCCGATCGCGCTCGTGCGGGCGAGCCTGCTGGCCGAGTCGGACACATTCTGGGAGATCAGGATCGGTCAGCTGATCTTGCACACCGGGCGTATCCCAGTCGCGGACAGCTTCTCGTGGTGGGCCCGCGGCCGACCGTGGACCCCGAACTCCTGGGCCTTTGACCTGCTGCTGGCGATCGGGTACCGGGCGGGCGGCCTGCCCGGCGTGGCCCTGATCGGAGGTGCGTTCGTGATGGCCGCTGGCGGCGCCGTTCTGCTGCTGGCCCGGCGGCTGGGCGCTACCGCGCCGGTCGCCGGCCCGCTGGTCATCGCGGGGTCGGTGGGAAGCATCGCCTGGCTGTCGGTCCGTCCGCAGTTGGTGGACTACATCGCGGTCCCCCTGCTCCTCCTGGTGATAGCGCGCGCCGGACCGGCCCTGCGCGCCCGCAGCTTGCTGATCATTGCCGTGATCGAAGCGGTGTGGGTGAACCTGCACGTGGCTGCGCCGCTGGGGATCGTCGTGGTGCTCTGTGCCGGGCTGGGCGCCCAGATCTCCGCCCTGCTGGCTCTCCCCGCTGACGCCAGGCGGCGGATGCTGCCCCGCGCGGCGGTCACGGCCACGGCACCCGCGCTGGCCGCGCTGGCCGGCACGCTCGCCAACCCGGGCGGGCTCGCCATCATCCAGCAGCTACGTGATGTGAGCAGCTCATCGGCCGGGCTGATAGCAGAGTGGCAGCACATCTCCTTCACCAGTCCCGACCAGATGGCCATGCTCGGTGCCGGTGTCCTCGCGACAGCCATCGCGGCCCGGCGCGGCCGGTGGGACCTGGCCCTCGTCCTCGGCATGCTCGCGGCCAGCGCGGCCTACGTCATCCGAATGCTGCCCATCCTCGACGTCGGGGCGGTCGCGGTGCTGGCCGCCGCGCTTGACGGCCCGCGGCTGCGGGCATGGGCCGGCGGCTACCGTCCTATTTTGCGCTTGGGGGCCGCGGCCGCCGTGGCTGCCCTGGCGGTGCAGGCCGCGATCAGCCTGCCGGACCTGGGCAATACGGTCTACCCAGCCGGCTCGATCAGCGCCCTGCCATCCGGGTGCCGGCTGTTCAACGCCTACCCGCTCGGCGGAATCGTCATCCTCTTGCGGCCCGACGTGCCGGTAAGCATCGATTCCCGCAACGACCTGTATGGGCGCCCGGACATCCTCGCCGAGCAGCGCATCCTGACGGCCAGTTCCGGCGGGCCCGGGAGCCTCCAGCGCCTCGGCGTGAACTGTGTGCTCATACCCGGCAACTCCGGGCTGGCCCGCCAGCTTCTGCGGAGCCCCGGCTGGCGGCAAGTCACCACCAGCCCGGCCGCCGCCGCCTTCCTGCGCCGTGGCCTCGGAGGCTCCTCCGGCGCAGGCTGAGCGGCGCCGGGTGGGCGGCGCCGGGTGGGCGGCCCCGCCGGCTATCGCTGCGTGTCAGCCGGTG
>DAIRVB010000493.1:0-3984 GCA_036803065.1 Streptosporangiaceae bacterium | reverse complement strand
GCACCAGCGCGCCCTGGGTGTAGGCGGGCAGCGCCTTGTGCGCGCTGGTCACCATGGCGTCCGCGCCCGCCGCGAGCGCGTGCGGCGGCAGATCCGGGTGGAAACCCAGGTGCGCGGCCCAGGCCGCGTCGACCAGGAGCGGGACGCCCGCGTCATGGGCCGCGGCGGCGTGGCCCGCGAGGTCCCCGCAGGTGCCCACGTAGGACGGGTCGCCGAGGAACACCGCGCAGGCATCGGGATGGCCGGCCAGGGCGGCGCGGACGGTGCCTACCGAGACCGCCCCGGGAAGCCCGGTGGCCGGGTCCACCTCGGGTCTCACCCAGACCGGCCGCAGGCCCGCCAGCACCAGGCCCATCAGCAGTGACCGGTGCAGGTTCCTGGTGACGATGATCTCCTGGCCAGGTGACCCAACGGCCAGCGCCAAGGCCTGGTTGCCATGCGTCGATCCGGCCACGGAGAACCGGCACCAGTCCGCGCCCCACAGCTGCGCGGCGCGCCGCTCCGCCTCCTGCCGCAGCGCGTCCGCGTGCTTGATGGTGTCGAGACCGCCATACAGCGGTGCGTCACCCGCCACCACCGGTCCGACCAGGTCCTGGCGTTGCTTGTGCCCAGGAACGCACATCGGGGTGAGCGCGCCGGCGTCCACCCGCTCGGTGAACCGGAGCCACGCGTCCAGCAGCGGCGCGTCCCCCCGCAGCCCGCGGGGGTCGCGTGGATCACGCACGGTGGCGGTAGAACTCGACGGGCTCCGCGGGCAGCGGTGTGTTGCCGAGGATGAGGTCAGCGGACTTCTCCGCGGTCATCATCACCGGGGCGTAGATGTTGCCGTTGGTGATGTAAGGCATCACGGACGCATCCACGATCCGCAATCCGTCCAGGCCGTGTACCCGCATGCTGGCCGGGTCGGTCACGGAGTCCCCGCCGGTGCCCATCTTGGCTGTGCAGGACGGGTGCAGCGCGGTCTCCGCGTCCCTGCGCACCCAGTCGAGGATCTCTTCGTCGGTCGAGACAGCCGGTCCCGGGGATAGCTCACCCCCGTTGAACGGCGCGAAAGCTGGCTGGTTGAGGATGCTGCGGGTGATCCGGATCGCCTCCGCCCACTCCCGGAGGTCCGTCGGGGTGGACATGTAGTTGAACAACAGGGCCGGGTGAACCGCGGGGTCGCGGGAGGCGATCCGGACCGACCCGCGGGAGTCGGAGTACATGGGCCCGATGTGTACCTGGTAACCGTGCCCGCCCGCTGGTGACGATCCGTCGTAGCGGATGGCGATCGGCAGGAAGTGGTACATGAGGTTCGGGTACGCCACCTCGTCGTTGCTCCGGGCGAACCCGCCGCCCTCGAAGTGGTTGGTGGCGCCGGGGCCGCTGCGCAGGAAGAGCCACTTCGCGCCGACCATCGGGCGGTTGCGCCACTTCAGCGCCGGAGCCACCGAGACCGGGAGCCTGGATGCGTACTGCACGTAGACCTCAAGGTGGTCCTGCAGGTTCTCACCCACCCCGGGCAGGTCAGCGACCACGTGGATGCCCAGCGCCCGCAGTGCGTCCGCGTTGCCCACGCCGGAGAGCTGCAGCAGTTGCGGGGTGTTGATGGCCCCGCCGCACAGGATGATCTCGGCTCCGCGCACCAGCCGGGCCGGCTCGTTCGGGCGTGCGGAGCTGCCGTGGGTGTACTCCACGCCCACGGCCCGCTTCCCCTCGAACAGGATCCTGGTCACGAAGGCACGGCAGGTGACTTCCAGGTTGCGCCGCTTCATCACCGGGTGCAGGTAGGCGCGGGCCGCGCTGAGCCTGCGGCCCCGGTGGACGTTCCGGTCGAAGGGGGCAAAGCCTTCCTGCCGGTACCCGTTCACATCGCTGGTGAGCGGGTACCCGGCCTCCTGGACAGCCGCGAAGAACGCCTTGAACAACGGACCGTCGGCCGGCCCTCGTTCCAGGACGAGCGGGCCGTCACCACCGCGGAACTCATCGGCTCCCGCCAGGCAGGTCTCCATCCGCTTGAAGTACGGCAGGCAGTGCGCGTAGTCCCAGTCCGCCATCCCAGGGTCGGCCGCCCAGCGCTGGTAATCCAGCGGGTTGCCCCGCTGGAAGATCATGCCGTTGATGCTGCTCGAGCCGCCCAGCACCTTTCCGCGTGCGTGGTAGATGCTGCGGCCATTCAGGCCCGGTTCAGGTTCCGTCCGGTAGCCCCAGTCGTAGAATCGGCTGCCGATCGGGAACGTGAGCGCGGCCGGCATGTGGATGAAGACGTCCCACAGGTAATCCGGCCGGCCAGCCTCCAGCACCAGCACGCGCGTGGCCGGATCGGCGGAGAGCCGGTTGGCCAGGGCGCTGCCGGCCGAGCCGCCGCCGACAATGATGAAGTCGTACTCTCGCTGTCCTCGTTGTGTCTGTTGTCCCTGCAGTGTCTGCTGTGCCTGTTCTCCCTGCGCCATCTGACCTCCCCGGCCGGCCGGCCCCACGAACCGCCACAGTAGTCTTCGGTGGTCGTGACAACACCAGACGAATCCCGCCCCACCGCGGCCGGCTACCGGCAGGCGCGTTTCTCCGCGCCGCCAGGTGCCGTCGAGTTGCTGCTGGTCCGGCACGGCGAGTCGCAGAAGGCCTTCGTGGATGAGCCCTTCCCGCTGCTGGACGGGCATTCCGATCCCGAGCTCGCCCCGACCGGGCGCGACCAGGCGGAGCGGGTGGCGGCCCGGCTGGCCACCGGGCGCATCGACGCGATCTACACCTCCGGCCTGCGCCGCACCGAGCAGACCGCGGCACCGCTCGCCCAGCGGCTAGGCCTTATCCCGGAGGTGGAGCCACGGCTGCGCGAGGTCCGGCTCGGCATCTGGGAAGGTGGCCTGTTCCGCAAGATGGTCGCCGAGCATCACCCGATCGCCCAGCGGATGTGGACCGAGGAACGCTGGGACGTGATCCCGGATGCCGAGCTGGCCGAGGACTTCGCCGCCCGGATCCGCGCCGCGATAGAACGGCTCGCCGCTGGCCACCCCGATCAGCGGCTCGCCGTATTCGTGCACGGCGGGGTCATCGGCCAGACCCTGGCGCTGGCCAGCGGATCCCGGCCGTTTGCCTTCCTCGGCGCGGACAACGGATCCATCTCCCGCCTGGTCGTGGAGGGCGACCGGTGGACCGTCTGCGGCTTCAACGACACCGCCCACCTGGATCCCGGGTTTTGCCCGGAGTAACGGTCGCTGCGGTGCTTTCGCCTGACCGGCCCGCGGTGCTGCGGACGACGACAGTGATGCGGTGCCGGGTGCAGTTGCGGAGACCCGTGATGATGCACCTGGCCGCTCGCTTGGTGGCACACATCCGGCCGCCGGGCCGGGCGGTGGCGGTGTAGCCGATCAGCGCGCCGCCGTCCAGGCTAGCCGGTGCCCTCCAGGAGACGGTGGCTTCGCGGTCGCCGGGCCTGGCGATGACCTGGGCAGGTGCGGCCGGCCCGGTCAGCACCGGGCGGTCCCGTTCGGTACTGGTGCCGTCACCTAGCTAGCTCGCTGGTGAAGTTGGCGCCCCAGCAGTACGCGGCACCGGCCCGGTCAGTCGCGCACGTGTGGTCGTATCCAGCCGCGATCCTGGACAGCGCCTTCCCGGCCAACACGCCGCTGGCATCAACGGCCACCGGGATATCGGAGGAGTAGGCCGTGCTGCCGTCGCCGAGCGCGCCGGTTCCGTCATATCCCCAGCAGAAGGCAGCGCCAGCCCGGTCCAGCACGCATGCGTGCGCGGCACCGGCGGAGATCTGGGTCAGCGACTTGCCTGCCAGCACCCCCCCGGCGTCTACGGGCACCGGAAAGCTGGAAGCGGTGCTGCTGCCGTCACCAAGCTGGCCGTAGTCATTGTTGCCCCAGCAGTAGGCCTTGCCCGCCTGAAGGTCGCACGAGAAGGCGCCACCGGCCGTGATCGCAATGTGCCCCGCCCCCGTGCCCGCTGTGCCGGCCGTGCGGCCCACTCCCGTGCCCGCTGTGCGGCCCACTCCCGCGA
>DAIRVB010000492.1:0-3986 GCA_036803065.1 Streptosporangiaceae bacterium | reverse complement strand
GCGGCAATGGCCCATGCTTGACCGTCCGATCCTCACCGAGGAGATCGATCGCGCCCAAAGGGAGTTCCCACAGCGGGCTCTTCAGCCCATTCACGTGCGGTGAACGGCGATCTGCTCCACCTGCGCCGCGATCAGCGCATCCCGCGGAGGAGATACCCCCTCAAAAGCCTGGCAGCAAAGGTGCTCTAGGCGTCGCGCATGCGCAGCAGCAGGCCGCCGGCCAAGAGCGCCGCGGCGGCCCACCCGGCGGTCACGCCGAGGCCGGCCCAGGGGCTGATGGGCAGGCTACGGAGATCGGTGGTGGCCTGGATGGCGAGCCCGGCGCTCATCGGCCCGATCTGCTGGAGCAGGCGCTGCCAGTGCGGATTGCCGATTACCTGGGAGAGGATGGGGACAAGGTAAAGCAGGCCGAGGACAACCCCGATGCTGGTCGCGGAGTCCCGCACGGCGGTGGCGACGCCGAGGCTGAGCAGGGCGATCAGGGCCAGGTAGAGGATCGACCCGACGGCCGCACGCAGCGTAGGCCCGTCGGCCAGGGACAGGGCCGGGTAGCCGCGGGCAGCCGTGAAGCCATGGCCGGGCAGGATGAGCCGCCCAGCCAGCAGCGACCCGAGAACCGCGACGGTCCCGGCCGCGGCCACGATGCCGGTGAGGGTGACGGCTTTGGCCGCGAGGACGGTGGCCCGATGCGGCATCGCCGCCAGGGTGGTGCGGATCATGCCCGAGCTGTACTCGCCGCTGATGACCAGCACGGCCAGGATGGCAACCAGCGCCTGGCCAAGTTCAACGCCGGTGAGGCTGAGCTTGGTCGTGTCGTCGCCGCAGCCGGCAGCGCCGCAGGTCATCACCGAGGTCACCGCGACGCTCAGGGCCACGGTCGCCGCGATGGTGCCGGGCAGCAGCGACAGGGGGCTGGCGGCGGTCCGTATCTTCGTCCACTCCGCGTGCAGGGCCAGTCTCATGCATCCCTCCTGCGGAGAAGGACGGCTGCTACGGCCAGGCTCAGCACCGCGTAGCCGGCCAGGACGGCGAACCCGGCCCACGGCGCCAGCGGGTAATAGCCGTTGTACGGCGTGTAAATGCTCGTGACCTGGTGATACGGCACAAGCGTCTGCTGGACGGCGAAGGCCGCGGCCGGCGTCACCCGGGTCAGCCAGTCCGACACGCCGTCGGGCATGAACGGGTTGGCGACCAGGATGTAGGGCAGCATGATGGCCACGATGGCGGTGGTGACCGCCCCAGCACTGCGCCGGAACATGGTGCCGACAGCGAGAGCCAGGATCGAGGCGGTCGCGAGCAGGGCCGCGGTCCCGAGCTCGACCCGGAGCAGTGCCGAGGACGTTACCGGGAACAGGTACACGCCGTTGGCCCGCGAGAGCCGCTCGCCGAGCGGAACCGCGACGACCGCTCCCGCCAGCCCCGCGACGAAGGTGACGACGCCCAGGACGATCGCCTTGGCCGCCAGCACCCGGCTCCGCCTCGGGCTGGCGGCCAACGTAACGTAGATCAGGTCCTCCCGGTATTCCGCGGTGATGAACAGCGTCCCCACGACGATCACCGCGATCAGCGCGGCGAACGTGCCGGTAAGGATTTCTCCGATGGTGCCGGCGCCCCCCAGCGATTCGCGCTCGGCGGGCGCGATGTCGCCGGTGCCGGTCACCGTGAACGTGCCGCCCAACTCCGTGAACGTGCCCGGGGCGAACGCAGGGTGGCCGGAGGAGTCACGGGATACGGCTCCCACCTGGTCGCCGGTCCAGGTACCACCGAGCCAGTCCCCCTGGATACGGAGGTCCCCGAAGACGGCCGTGGCCACGCTGGTGGCCGTGCCTAGACCCTGCACGGAATCTGGAGATGCGACAAACAGCCCGCCTTGCACGGTCGATCCGAGCCCGTCCACGTGAACGGTGCCCACCTTGGTCCAGTGCGTGCCGTCGGCGGAGTCATAGCTGGTGACCGCGTCGCCAGAGCGGTCCAGCCGCAGCCAGCGAACAGACGCGGCGGAGACAGAGCCCGGGAGGCCGGCCGTGTCGTTGACGTAGTTGTCCTGCATCCGCACGCCGTGGCTGCTGGTAACCATGATCGCCGCGTAGGGCGATCCCTGGCGGGTGCTCTCCTTGATGATGAGCCCGGCCTTCGCCCACGGCACGATGCCCGGCCGGCCCGAGGAACCCAAGCTGACCCTGAGCGCGGAAACGGAGACAGTGATACTGCCGTTTCCGGCCAGCGGCTGGTGCACGAAGTAGAAGCTGTCGGTAACCGGCTCACCGCCCGGTCCGACCGGAACGACCGGTCTGCCATGCTGAACGCTGCTGGCCCCGGCGAGCAGGGCGACCAGCACCACCATCAGCGCCGCAGCCACCATGCCGATCACCCAGCCCCGGACGGTCCGGAACTTGGTCCACTCCGCGTGCAGCAACTGGGGAAAGCCGTCCCGCCCGGCCCGCTGGGCCGATCGGTACGGCGTAATGGCGGGGGTCACCGCGGCACCTCCGCGGGCGCCGCGGCGCGGAACTCAACCGCGTCGCGGGTGAGCTCCAGGTAGGCATCCTCCAGCGTGGCGCGGTGCGCTGATACCTCGGAGAACGGGACCGCGCTCTCGCTGAGCAGCGTCACGATCCGATCCGGAGGCAGGCCGGAGACGGTAATGGTGTCCCGGCCGGTGGCCGCCACGGCAGCGCCGGCCTGCGCGAGCACCGTCATCGCGTCCGGCCGGGCCGTGGTACGCAGGGCCACCCGGTTCCCGGACGCGGCCGCGATCAGGTCGGCCACGCTGGCGTCGGCGATGGCCTTGCCGCGCCCGGCCACGACGAGATGATCGGCCGTGTCCTGCAACTCGCCCATCAGGTGGCTGGACACCAGGACGGCGCGGCCCTGAGCGGCCAGCGACCGCAGGAAGCCACGCATCCAGATGATGCCTTCCGGGTCCATGCCGTTGAACGGCTCATCGAGCATGATGACCGGCGGGTCACCCAGCAGGGCCGCGGCGATCCCGAGCCGCTGCCGCATGCCGAGCGAGTAGCCGCCGGCCTTGCGCCGGGCCGCCGAGGCCAGGCCGGCCTGCTCGATCACCTGGTCCACCCGCCGCGCGGCCAGGCCCTGTGAATGCGCCAGCCAGAGCAGGTGGTTACGAGCGCTCCGGCTGGGGTGCAGCGCCGCCGCGTCCAGCAGTGAACCGACGTGGTTCAGCGGGTGCCGAAGGCTGTGGTACGGCTTCCCCTCGATAAGCGCGGTGCCCTCATCGACCGCGTCCAGGCCGAGGATCACCCGCATCGTGGTGGATTTGCCTGCGCCGTTCGGCCCGGCGAAGCCGGTGACGTGCCCCGGATGGACGGTAAAGGACATGCCGTCGAGGGCTCGGGTCGCCCCGTACCGCTTGCGCAGCCCGGCGACGGCAATCCCTGGGGCGCTCATCGGGGTGAGCAGCCGGTTCGGTGTGGTCTCATACGGGGTAGTTGTACTCGGCGCCTGGTTCCAGCCCGGTATCAGCCGCTGCGACCTGGCTGGAACCTGCGACCTGGCATCGTTGAGTACATGACACGTCAAACCGGCGGCCCGCCCCGCCGCCCTCCCCGCACGACCGGCGGTGACCCGCAGTGAAGGTCCTGGTGGTCGAGGACTTCGAGGTACTGGCCCGCTCCATCGGCACCGGGCTGCGCCGCGAGGGCATGGCCGTCGATGTCGTGCTGGACGGGACCGACGCCCTTGGCCGCCTGGCCGCCACCCGCTACGACGTGGTAATCCTCGACCGGGACCTGCCCGGCGTCGGCGGCGACGACATCTGCCGGCGACTCGCCAACGACCGCTCCGGCACCCGCGTGCTGATGCTGACCGCGGCCGACACGATCGAAGACCGCGTCGACGGGCTCAGCCTCGGCGCGGACGACTACCTGCCCAAGCCGTTCGCCTTCGCCGAACTGGTCGCCCGTGCCCGGGCCCTGGCCCGCAGGGCCACCCCACCGCTTCCTCCCACCCTCTCCTGCGGGGAC
>DAIRVB010000491.1:0-3990 GCA_036803065.1 Streptosporangiaceae bacterium | reverse complement strand
GCAGGAACACCGACCCGACAACGAGCACGGCGACCGCGAACGCGGTGGCGATCAGCAGGTCAAAGGTCGCGGCGATGATGGCGGCACCAGGGACATCGGCCACGGCGGCGGACCGGGTGAAAGCCTCGGTCCCCGGCAGCACCGCGTTCAGGCGGCGGGCGAGCACGGCCGCGCTGACACCAGGCCGGGCCCGTACGGCCAGCGCATTGGCGATCCCCGCAGGGCCGCCCGGGTCCGCCGCCGCGACCGCCCGCTGCCAGGTCGCGAACGTGGTCCACACGGTCATCACGCCGTCATAGCGGATCCCGCTCGCGAGCCCGGCAATGCGGATCGTGGCGCCACCCGGCCGCAGCGTGATCCGCTGCCCGATCCCGAGCCCGGCGGTGGCTTCGCTGGAGTCGGCGAGTCCCTGGGCTGGCCCGGGCACACGCCCGCGGATGGATGTGGCGGTGCTGGTGCTGGCGCTGGTCCCGGTGCCGAAGAGGGCGAGGGCGAATGACGATCCGCCCGCCGTCACCGTGAAGTCGAAGACCCCGAGGTCCGTCGCTGCGGCCACACCTGGCACTCGTGAGGCCCGTCCGGCGAGCCCGGGGGCAGGCGGCTGGCGTCAAGGCTGCCCTGTGCGTCTGCCGCGTAGACGAACACGTCGGCACGATCGTGGGCCAGTGCGCCGGTGTTGAACGCTTGCAGCGTCTGGGACAGCGTGGCCAGGAACTCCACGACGAATATCAGGGCGGCCACGGTCAGCACGAGCAGGGCTGTCCGAACTGGTGCCCGGCGCAGTTGAGTCACTGCCAATGCCAGCGCGGAACACCCGGGACGCATGGCTTTACGGTGGGGCCCACGGTGTGGTCAGGCAAGACACTCTGGACACATATTGGACAACTGTCTAAGGTCGTTGCTGAAATGTCTGAGGTTATGGCTGGAAGTCCTGGGCTGGCGGACGGATGGCTGGCCTCGGTCGCCGAGCACAAGCGGCGCACCCGGGCCCGGATTCTTGACGCCGCCGCGGACCTCGTGGCCGCGCAGGGAGCGTCGGGATTGGTGATGACCGCCCTGGCCCGCCGGTCCGGGGTGGCGCGGGCGACTTTGTACAACTACTTCCCCGATGTGGAGCAGGTGCTGGAGGCGCTCGTAGCGGCGCAGGTCAGCCAGTACCTCTCCGACCTCGAGCGCGGCCTGGACGGAGTTCAGGACGCCGGCGAGCGGCTCCGCCTGGCGACGGCCATGCTCGTCAGGTGGACGGGCGGCCAGGCGGCCCGCCGTCCGGCTCGCGCGCGGCACGGCGGACCGCCCAGTCGGGCTGTTGTGGGCAGAATCCACCGGCCGCTCGCGGAGTTGCACGACCGCCTGGTGGTCCTGGTAGCTGCGGCTCGAGATGCTGGGGCATTGCCTGCGGACACGGAACCGGTGCTGGCCACCAGGTTCGTGGTCGCCGTGGTGCTGGGGACCCGGGCGGAGCTAGGACGTTCTGGGCATCCGGAGATCGCGCGGCGGCTGCATGAATTCATCCTCGGCGGCCTCGGGCTGCATGAGGACCGCGCCTGATCTGTTGTGGCCGCAGCCGCAGTGGGGGCAACGAAGTTTGGGTAACGGCATTCTGGGCTGGGGTTCGGCAGCTTGGGTTGCGGTCTGGGCCGCGCGGGTCTGGGTCGTGAGGGTCTGGGCCGCGGCAGCTTGGGTTGCGGGAGTATGGGTTGCGGAAGCCTGGGTGACGGTGGCCGGCGGTGCCTCGCTCCGTGGCATGGTCATCTCGCCGTGTTGCCGGCTCCAGCCGGTGGCGAGCGCCGCAGCCAGGATCAGGCCGAACGTGCCGGCCAGCGCCACTGCGGCCTGTGCCCCGACCCGCTGCGCGAGGGCGCCCCCGGCCAGGATGCCAAGGCCCTGCGCGGCCAGCAGCCCCGACTGGGCGATGCCGAATGCGCGTGCCCGGCCGGAACGTGGCAAGGCGCGTACGAAGGCCGCCGCGGCGGCGAGCTGGTAGGCCCCGCCAGCGCCCGCGAGCACCCACAGCGCCAGCACCAGCCAGAACGGCGGATGGAGCAAGCTGACGATCAGCGGGGCGCAGGAGAGCATGGCCAGCCAGCCCATCGGGCGCATCCGGTCGGACGGCCTCGCCAGGTGCCCGATCGCGAATGCGCCAACGAGTGTTCCCACTGGCATCGCGGCCATCAGCAGCCCGACAGTGAGCGGGCCACCGCCAAGGGTCCGCGCGTAGGGTGCCGCCAAGCCCTCGGGCACCACTGCGAACCCCGCTAGCCAGCCGAAGAACACCAGGGTGCGAAGGGTCCGGTCGCTGAAGACGAGGACGGCGCCGTCCCGGGTGAGGGCCAGCATCGAGGGCTGCGTTTCGGTGTCGCGGGCTGGTGCGGGCCGCGGTTCCACCCAGCGGGCGACGACCGTAGCGGACAGGCAGAACGAGAGCGCATCCAGCGCGAGTGCTCCACGCGGGCCGAGCGCCGCCACGGCTCCCGCGCCGAGCACGAAGCCGGCGATCTGGCTGATCTGGAAGGTGACGTTCCCGATGGCGGATCCGGTGAGGAACTTCTCCGGCGGCAGGATGTCGGGCAGCACCGCCGAGCGGGCCGCAGAAAATGGCGGGCCCAGCATGACCGTGCCGAACAGCAGCGCGCACAGTCCAGCGAAGGGCATCTGCGGTAGCACCATGACGGCCACCAGCCCGCCGCGGATCAGGTCAAGCGTGATCATGACCCGGTGCCGGGGGAACAGGTCGGCCAGCCCGGAAAGGAGCGGGCCGCCGATGATCGGCGGGATGTACGTCAGGGCATACGCCAGGGTGGTTAGGAACGCCGACCCGGTCTTGCCGTAGACGAGCACGGCGATGGCGACTTGTGCGACCTGGTCACCCGTGTAGGAGAGGGCCTGGGCCGACCAGAGGCCGCGGAACTCCCGGATGGCGAACACATCGCGGCAGGGCGTTGGGCACTGCTCCGGCTGGCGATGCCGGCCAGAGCGGGATTCTGTTGGGGACGCTGTTCGGCGCTGGGAGCCTCCGCTCGGTAAGGCGGTGCACTTCTCCGGTTGCTCAGCACGGGTAGTCACGCTTGTCTCACACTCTGCGACTGGTGTCCGACGGCCTAGGGGGATTCGGTCACGGTTTGTAGTTACAGTGAGTCGTGTGTCG
This sequence comes from Streptosporangiaceae bacterium, assembly GCA_036803065.1. Lineage (GTDB taxonomy): Bacteria > Actinomycetota > Actinomycetes > Streptosporangiales > Streptosporangiaceae > JAWWPY01. Next base: position 845 of record DAIRVB010000491.1, on the reverse strand, counting down.
ATTGCCTACCGTGTCGGATTTTCGCGGAGTGCGCAAGGGGTCCGGGGATGATGGTCGTAGTCATTGGCGTTAAAACTGTGTATGGAGGCTCGTTATGAGGCGGAATGGGTGGCCCTGGGGTACCTCGGCCGGGTGCGCCGGTACCGGCCTCGGGCAACGCGCTTTGCCGGGCGCGCTTCTGTCCCCTATGCTGGAGCGGTCCCCGACGGCGGGCGCCACGGGTTCACGGCGGCGGTAGCTGTCGTAAGCCCCCATCGTCTAGCGGCCTAGGACACCGCCCTTTCAAGGCGGCGGCACGGGTTCGAATCCCGTTGGGGGCACGCATCGGTTACGGTTGATGGCATGAGGTCCTGTAGAGCAGCTTGGAGTGCTCGCCACCCTGTCAAGGTGGAGGTCGCGGGTTCAAATCCCGTCGGGACCGCTCAGGCCAGGGGGCGGCAACGCCCCGGCACGGTCAGGTAGCTCAGTTGGTATGAGCGTCCGCCTGAAAAGCGGAAGGTCGGCGGTTCGACCCCGCCCCTGACCACCCATTGACCTGTGGAAACGCTCTTTCGGGTGGCTTGTTTTTGACGACAACGGTGTCATGTCGGCAGCGGACGGTCGTGCGAACCGTCAGGACGGATGTGGCTTCGGCGCTGGTTCTGCGGCCTACGGTGCCGGTCACTCGTTCCGATGGGCGCGATGGTGTGGCCGCCGCTGACGTTGCACCACCACAGCGGCGCTGTCGGCTACCGCCAGCCGGATACCAGACGGACTGCAGGCTTGATCGCATTTGCTACGGGCGTAGCGGAAGGGCTACACTCGTTTCATGAGTGCCATCCCCGCACGCGATCTCCGTAACCACA
>DAIRVB010000490.1:0-4002 GCA_036803065.1 Streptosporangiaceae bacterium | reverse complement strand
CCCCATTCCCTCTTCACTATCCCCCTTCACTCGGACGGCGCGGGTGCGCAGCGCGGCCAGGTCGGTGCCCGCCTCGGGCTCGGAGTAGCCGATGGAGAAATGGATCTCGCCTGCGGCTATCCGGGGCAGGTAGCGCGCCTTCTGCTCGTCGGTGCCGTACCGCATGATGGTGGGGCCGACGGTGTTGATGGTCAGGAAGGGCACGGGTACCCCGGCGATCGACGCCTCGTCGGTGAAGATGAGCTGGTCGAGCATGGATCCACCACGGCCGCCGTGCTCGGCGGGCCAGCTGAGGGCCAGCCAGCCATCGCTGCCGAGCTGCCGGACCACCTGGCGGTAGGCCTCGCCGTCCCCGTAGTCGCCCTCGGCTGAGACGAGGGACTCGCGCACCTCCGGGGTCATGAGTGCGGCGAAATACCCGCGCAGCTGCTCGCGGAGCCGGTCCTGCTCGGGCGTATAGGCGAGGTGCATCCGCCCTCCACTGCCGGTATACATGGCGATAAAGTAGAACGTGTTCTAGTGAGTGTAACCCGAGGGAGGCCCGGTGGTGAGGAGTGGTGTGGCCGAGGCGTTCCTGGTCGATGCCGTCCGGACCCCGGTCGGCCGCCGCGGCGGCGGCCTGGCCGGCGCGCACCCGGCAGATCTCGGCGCGCACGTCATCCGGGCGCTGCTTGACCGCACCGGGCTGGATCCGCTGGCCGTCGATGACGTCATCTTCGGCTGCGTGGACACCATCGGCCCGCAGGCGGGTGACATCGCACGCACGGCGTGGCTCGCGGCCGGCCTGCCCGAGGCGGTTCCTGGCGTCACCGTGGACCGGCAGTGCGGCTCGTCCCAGCAGGCCGTGCACTTCGCGGCCCAGGCGGTGCTCAGCGAGACCGCCGATCTGGTGGTGGCGGGCGGCGTGCAGAACATGAGCCAGATCCCGATCGCGGCGGCGATGCTCGCCGGGCAGGCGTACGGCGTCGACGACCCATTCAGCGGGTCGGCCGGCTGGCGTGCCAGGTACGGCGCCGAGGAGATCTCGCAGTTCCGCGCGGCGGACCTGATCGCCGCGAAGTGGGGGATCGACCGGGCCGAGATGGAGCGGTACGCGCTGGCCAGCCATCAGCGGGCCATCGACGCCATCGGCCGAGGGGCGCTGGCGGCCGAGATCGTGCCGTATGGCGAGGTGGGGGTGGATGAGTGCCCGCGCGCGGATACCTCGGCCGAGAAGATGGCCGCATTGGCGCCGCTGCGCGAGGGCGGCCTGATCACCGCCGCGCTCTCCAGCCAGATCGCGGACGCCGCGGCCGCGCTGCTGGTCGCCTCGCCCAGGGCCGTGCGTGAGCACGGACTGCGACCGCGCGCGCGGATCTGCCACCTGAGCGCCCGCGGCGACGACCCGGTCATGATGCTCACCGCGCCGATCGCGGCGACCGAGCATGCGCTGCGCCGGGCGGGGATGGCTCTGGACCAGATAGACCTGGTGGAGATCAACGAGGCGTTCGCCTCGGTCGTGCTGGCGTGGCAGCGGGAGACGGGGGCGGACCTGGCGAAGGTGAACGTCAGCGGGGGGGCGATCGCGCTCGGCCATCCGCTCGGCGCGACCGGTGCCCGGCTGCTGACGACGCTGCTCGGCGCGCTGGAGCGGACCGGTGGCCGGTACGGCATGGTGACCATGTGCGAGGGCGGCGGCCAGGCGAACGTGACCATCATCGAGCGGCTGTGATCATCGAACGGCGGTGACGCCGCGCGGGGCGTCGCGGAACACCAGCCAGCGCATGGCGGCGTACATGTACAGGGCCTCGCAGGCGCCGGCGGCCACCCGGGCGAGCCGGTAGTCGACGCCGAGGGCGGCCAGGCCGTCGCCCACGCCGAGGATCCAGGCCAGGTAGTTGACGATGACGACTCCGGCGTACAGGCCAACCTGCCGGCCGGCCGCGCCGTGGGACCGGAAGTTGAGAACCCGGTTGAGCAGGTAACTCAGCCCCGACGCGGTGATGTAGGCCAGGGTGATGCTCACCGGCAGCGGCCAGCCCGCGCCGCCGCGAAGAGCGCTGAGACACGCGAGGTCGACGGCGAAGGTGAAGGTGTTGATGACCGCGAACCCGAGCAGGCTCGGGGCGACGATCCCGGCCAGGCCGAACGGGAGCCTGCGCACGATCGCGGCCATCACGGCACTGAACCGCTCCCCCCGGCCGGCCCTCTTCGCTCCGCGCGTCCCCCCCGCCGGCGGCATGAACTCAGTCTGGCCGCCCGGCATGACCAGGAGCCGACCGGCCGGCGTCGAACCAGCCAACGACCCCTGCCAACTAGGGGCCGCCCTGCGGGCGGGTAGGTTCGCTGGGGTGAGCTTCGACGTCAGCGCGGACGCCTACATGCGGTTCATGGGCCGGTACTCTGAGCCGCTGGCCAGGCTGTTCGCTGATCTGGCTGGGGTCCGCCCCGGGCAGCGGGTGCTGGATGTGGGGTGCGGGCCGGGAGCGCTGACCGCGGAACTGGTGAGCCGGCTGGGCGCGGGCGCCGTGTGCGCGGTGGAGCCGTCGGCGTCGTTCGTCGCGGCGGTGCGCGAACGGCTGCCGGCCGCGGATGTCCGGCTGTCGGCAGCCGAGCAGTTGCCCTTCCCCGATGGCGTGTTCGATGCCGTCATGGCGCAGTTGGTCGTTCATTTCATGGCCGATCCGGTCGCAGGCCTGCGGGAGATGAGCCGGGTAACCCGGCCGGGCGGGGTTATCGCCGTCTGCGTGTGGGATCACGGCGGCGGTCGCGGGCCGCTGACTGGGTTCTGGCGGGCGGTGCGCGAACTGGACCCGGCGGCCGCCGATGAGTCGGACCTGGCCGGTGCCCGCCAAGGTCAACTGGCCAGCCTCGTCGCGCGGGCCGGACTGGGGCCGGCGGAGGCCAGCGCACTGACCGTCCGCGTCCGCCAGGCCAGCTTCGAGCAGTGGTGGGAGCCGTTCACGCTCGGAGTCGGCCCGGCCGGCGCATACGTGGCGGCCCTGACCCCGGAGCGCCGCGATGCCCTGCGGGAACACTGCCGGCACCGGCTGCCCGCAGGCCCCGTCGATGTCAGCGCCACCGCGTGGGCCGTGACCTGCCGCACCTGAGCGGCGGCGCGAGCATTCCTTCCGCGGTGCGTTCTATCGTGGCTTGGTGACCGACAGGGATGACAGCGAGCGGCCTGGGCCGGATTTCCCGCCGTGGAGTAGCGGCTCTTCGGCTGGTGACGACGTTGTGGAGATAGGTAGCCGCCAGCCGTCGATCCTCCGGTCCCGGCCACCGCCGATTGCCGTCATTCTCGCTGCCGCGGCACTGCTCGTCGGTCTTGCCGTGGGGTATGCGGCCGGGAACCAGCACGGCAGGAAGAGTGCCGCCCCGCTCTCGCGGTCCAGCGCTGCCGCCTCCCCACCCTCGGCGGCAAGCGCCGTTACCCTGAGTCAGTCCGGCCGCCAGTGCTCAGCGCAGATCGGTCACGCGCTGCAACTGGGCGTGCAGGTCACGAACCAGTCGGCGGCCGGTGTGACGCTCCGCCGGGTCACGGCTGTCCTGCCAATGGGCGGCCTGAAGGCGACCTCGCAGGCATGGGCGCCCTGCGGTGAGCTGCCTGCTCCGAGCGGGACACCGGATAATGCCCTGCCCGCAGGGGCCAGCACGTGGTTCACCGTCACCTTTGCGGTGCTCGTCAAGTGCCCGGGTGCCTTCCCGGTCCAGTTCACCCTCGACTACGACCAGCTTGGCCGGCGGGCCACCATCCACCTTCCAGGCTTCGTTGACCTAGGTCACGTTCCCTACGCAAGCTGCCCCACAAGCTAACGGCAATCGTGACCATCACCCAGCGTCGGTGGCCTCGTCCCCGCCGAGGCGGCCCAGGTGGCGCAGGCTCTGCCCGGCCTCGGCCATGATCCGCTCGATCAGCTCGGCGCAGGACGGCAGGTCATCGATCAGGCCGGCCACCTGCCCGGCCGACATGAGACCCAGATCGGGCCGCCCGTCCACCATCGCCGCCCGCAGCAGCATCGG
>DAIRVB010000489.1:0-4008 GCA_036803065.1 Streptosporangiaceae bacterium | reverse complement strand
ATCGTCACCCCGTGCTTGGCCGCCAGGCCGGAGCGGGGATGCACAAACGCCGCGTAGCCGGCCGGCAGGGCAATCGCCAGCCCGGTCCGCACCAGCGCCCGCTCTCCGGGCCCCAGCTCGACGTCTTCGGCGACGGCCAGGTCCGCGCCCGCATCCCCCGGATGAGAGTACGACGGCAACGGCACGCTCGGGTCAAGGCGCTTGATCAGCACATCTGGTTCTGAGCACGACAACGAAGACTCCCTCCTGCTGGCACGCACGGTGAGGATAGCGCGACATCGGGACACTGTCGCATCTTATGGGTCGCCCGGATCGTCTGGACCTGGCTCGCGGCGCCGCAGCTCGGGCAGCGCGCGGGTGATCACGGCGACCACCGGGATCGCGACCACGGCGCCCGGGACGCCGGCCAGCACCCCGCCGATCGCGAGGGAGAGGATGACCGCGAGCGGATGGAGCCGTATCACCCGGCCGACCACCTGTGGCTGGAGCAGGTGAGCCTCCAGCTGGTCCTCGATGATCAGCACGCCAAGCAGGATGATCGCGTCGACCCAGCCCTTGGTGGCCAGTGTGACCACGATGGCCAGCGTCCCCGCCACCAGCAGACCCACCAGCGGCACGAACGCGGCCAGGAAGACCAGGACGGCGAGCGGGAAGACCAGCGGGACCCCCATGATCCACAGGGCCAGGCCGACCACGATCGCGTGGATGGCGGCCACCGCCACCGTGCCGCGCATGTAGTACACCACCGCCAGCCAGGAGGCATGACCGGCGCGGTCGACGCGTCGCGCGGTGTCGGGCCGCATCGCGCCGAGCAGCCAGTTCCAGATCCGTTCCCCGTCTTTGATCAGGAAGAACGTCACGAAAAGCATCAGCACCAGGCCGCCGAAGAACTCGGCCGCGATCTTTCCGCCGGTGACCACGGTGCCCTCGACAAGGGACTTGTGCTTGCTGAGGTAGCTGGGGACGTTGGACAGGAGGTTCTTGACGCTGGTGCTCTTCACGCGGAAGGGCGGCCCGGACAGCAACGTCTCCACCTGCGTGGTCGTGTGCTTGGCCTCGGCCACCAGGGCCGGGTAATCCGCGGACACCCGGTTGGTGACCAGCAGGACCAGGCCGCCGAGCACGGCGGCGGCGATGAGCAAGGTGGCCCAGGTCGCGGCGAGTCCCGGCAGCCCGGCCCGGCGCAGCCGAGCCGTCAGCGGCTGCAGCAAGGCGGTGAGCAGCAGCGCCGCGATGCACGGCACGACCACGATGTACAGGACGCCAAGTATGCGCGCGATCAGGTAGAGGGCGACGGCGAGCAGCAGCAGCCGCCACGACCACGCGGCTCCCGTCTGCAGCCAGCCGGGAACGCGGCTGTGCTCCGGCAAGCTCACACGCCGTTCCGGCATGCTCACCAGGGCTTGCTCGGGCGTGCCCACGCCACCGGCCCTATCCGCGTCGTCGGTCATAGCCACTCCGCTACCGCTCTCAGCGCGAACTATGCCGCCGCCGCCGACCCGGTTGGCCTGGTCATGATCATCTTCGGCGTCGGTGAGGCCGCTGGGGCCAGCGCTCAGCTTCGGGACGATCCCAGGGACCGCGAGCCGTCCAGGTGTCACCCGGCCGACCCGCCGTCTCAGCCCCCGCCACGACTGCATCTGACCAACTACCCTCGACTGCATGCATGATTACCGCGAACAGCTCCACGCACCGCTCGCCTGGTGGCTGCTCGCCGTGCCAACTGTCCTCATCTTCGGCGCCACACTCTACGCCGGCCTGCCCGAGCCCTGGCCCATCATCATCATGGCCGGGCTCACCGCGGGCTGCGCCGCAATGCTGATCTCCTTGGGCATGGCCCGGCTGGAGATCGGCGATGGGGTCCTGCGGGCCGGACATGCGGTGCTGCCCCTGACGGCCATCACCGAGGTCGTCAGCCTCGACGAGAAGCAGTCTACGCGGCTGCGCGGCCCGCGAGCGGATCCGGCCGCCCGGCTGTACTCGCGACCCTACCTCAAGAGGTCCGTGTATCTGGCCGTCGATCCGGCGGCCAACCCCACCGTGCCCTACTGGCTGATCGGGACCAGGCATCCGGCGGAGCTGGCCGCCGTCATCGAAAGGTGCCGGGCGCAAGCCGGTCACGAACCAGTGACATGATTACGCGGACGAGGCCAGTGGGTAAGGCCAGCGGACGAGGCGAGCTAGCAGGAGGAGCGGGATGGCGGGCAAGAAGGCGGACAGGAAAGTAGACCTCGGCACCAAGGTCATCAGCGCCGTGGCGGCCATGGCGGCCGCATTTGTCGCGCGCAAGGTGATCACCTTTGCCTGGACCAAGGTGACAGGTAAAGAACCACCTACGCATCCTGAGGATCCGCAAGTGACTCTGACCGAGGCACTCGGCTGGTCCATGCTGACCGGCATCACCGTCGAGGCAGCGAGACTGCTCGCTACCCGGGCTGCGGCACGTAGAACGTACAGCCGCCCGGACGGCGAGCCCGTCAACGCCGCGGACAGTTAAGCCGCGCACTCCCGGCAGACAAGCTGGCCATTGCGGTCTTCGGCAAGCTGACTCCGGTGGTGCACAAGGAAACACCGCGAACACGTGAACTCATCGGCCTGGCGGGGTATCACCCGGAACGAGAGTTCCTCGTTCGACAAGTCAGCCCCGGGCAACTCCAGAGACTCGGCAACGTCGTCAGGATCAAGATCGATGGTGCTTGATGACTTGTCCATCCGGCGCGCCTGAAGCTCCTGAAGGCTGTCCTCAGTCAGGTCGTCGTCCGTCTTCCGCGGGCTGTCGTAGTCGGTAGCCATCTGAGTACTCCATCCCCCTTCATCCGTAGTGCGCTATCGCTGCGCGGTAGTAACGCTTTCAAAGCCCTAGTTGTGCCCGATTCCGGCGGGGAATTCTGTCACGTTCGCGCCCGGCGCACACGCGGCACGCCGATAACTCCTGATGCGTCTCGTTCCGCCCGCGCTGGCCGGGCTCTTCCCGGTACGCTAACGCATCTCGTTCTTTACCATGCTGCGCGTCCCGTTCCGGATTCAGCCTGGTCAGGAACGTATCAAGCTGCTGGTAGAGCTCGGGACCCGCGGCTACCGCCATGGAGGTACTCTCCGCCCGGCCGGCGAGCCCGCCGACCTTCGCGCCTGCCTCCCGGGCGATGAGGCCGCCGGCCGCATAGTCCCAGTAGTTCAGGCCGCGTTCGAAAAATGCATCCATTCGCCCGGCCGCCACCGAGCACAGTTCCACGGCGGCGGAACCACCGCGCCGGATATCCCGCACATAGGGCAGGATCGCGGCGATCACCTCACCTTGGACCTGGCGGCGTCCCGAAGCGTACCCGAAACCGGTCCCTATCAGGGCCTGCCCCAGCGCCACCCCCGACGTGCAGCGCAGCGCAGTGGCCGCGCCGTCACGGTGCAGCCAGGCGCCCTGGCCGGCCACAGCCGTGAAGGTCTCACCGAAGCGGGGCACCTCCACCACGCCCGCGACCACGGTGCCATCCACCTCAGCCGCGATGGACACGGCCCAGTCGGGCAGGCCGTACAGGTAGTTGACGGTGCCATCCAGCGGGTCCACCACCCAGCGAACCCGGCTAGATCCGGCGGGCCCGTCGCGGTCAGCGGCGCCGTTCCCGGCCGGGAGTACCTCCCCCGCCGTCTGGCCGCCTTCCTCACCGAGGACCGTGTCGCCCGGCCGCACCTCGCGGATCCGCCCGGTGATCAAGGCTTCGGACCGGCGGTCCATCTCCGTCACCACGTCCGTGGGGCTCGACTTGGTGTCGATAACCTCCGGGCGCGCCTCGCCCCGCCAGGAAGCCAGCAGCCTGCCCGCCTCGCTGGCCGCGTCCACGGCGATCCGCAGCAGCGCGGCGGCGTCTACGTCTGCCCCGGTCCCCGTCATGCCGGCCTGGCCGCGGGCGCATACCGGCAGCAGCTGGCCGGGCAGGTCTGGCTCGGCACCCCCATGGTCCCCAGCGACTCCGCACTCTGGGCGGCCTCGACGTCCAGGTCATGCCGGACTTC
>DAIRVB010000488.1:0-4010 GCA_036803065.1 Streptosporangiaceae bacterium | reverse complement strand
GGTGGCGATCCCGGACGGGTCGTCGTCGGACGCACCGGTAACCAGTCCCGGTCCCATGGCCCGCAGGTACTGGCGCCAGACCGGTCCCACGTTCCGCTTGGTGAGATCGAGTTCCGATCTCCGCCTCGATGACCGCGCGGCTATGGCTTTGGCCGGCGCCGTCGGTTTCTCCTCTGGCTTGATCGCCATTAGATAGTCCCCTCATGAAGGCCACGAGGCCTGAACAGCGAAGCCAAGGTCACACGTGCAGCGCCTGACGCCTGGGATTCTGGCAGCAGTCCGGCATCTGAGCTGGCCACGCGCTCAAATACGCACTGGCCAGCGAGGGACGGCCAGGCTTCACGGGAGAAATCCTCGAGGCGGTTCCAGAATGTGCGGTACTGCTGGAGTGTCGTGCGCAGTTCCTCGGTTCCCGCTTCATCGCCCTGCCAGGCAGCCAGCAGTGAATGCTGGTGCTCCTTGACGGACACGACGAGCGCCTCGGCGCTGTCGCCGACGAGACCGGCCGCCAGCTGAAGAGATGAGTGCGGATCATCGACGAACATCGCCTGGATTCCTTGCCAGCGTGTGCTCGGGTTTGTGCTGTCCCTGGCCACAGGCGCTGGGAGGGCTGGCCCAGGCTCGGCGGCTGGGGACCTGGCGAAGGCGAAGGGCGCCGCAGCATCATCCCCTTCGGCGATGCCCGGTTCCGCTGGGGCGCTGTCCACGGCGGCAATGCCCGGATACCCGGACGCAGCTGGGGCAGCTGACTGGGGATCGCCTTCTGGTATTGCACCGGCCGGATCCCAGCTGGGCTCTGGCATATTCTGGTTATCCTCCGGTGCTGCCTGGTGATCGCTTGCGGTCTCGCTTGGTGAGGTCATTTCGTCAGCTCCTCGGCGTCCACTCCATTGGACTGCCGGCGGGCGGCGACGGGATCGCCGGCGGCCATGGCGTTGCGGGCTACTGCGGCGTATACGTCACCGTCCCTGGGGGTCGTGGCGTCCGCCGCGATAATCTGCCCGGGTTCGGTTGCCGCCGGTCCGGGCCCCGCGTCTGCGGGGTCACCGAGGAGGTCACCGAAGAGGGCGCGGTAGTGGATCATGGCTAGCCGGAGGTCCTCCGTGGAGGCCATGCCCGACGCGGCGCTCGCGCTGATGTCCTGGGCCGCCCGGTAGCGGTCAAGGGTGTCTGAGTGCTCGACGGACAGGTCGGCCAGAACCTGGTCTTGATGTTCCGTCGGGTAGCCGCGGTCGGTCATGACGGCGGCGACAAGCAACTGCGATCCTGCGACAGCGTCTGCGGGCGCGTCGACGAACCGTTCCTGGATATCTGCCCATTGAGCCGCGTAACTTGCGCGCGCCGTGTCCGTGAGCGGCTGGATGTCAAGATCCCGGACCCGGCGCTCGCGCTCTGCCAGTTCCGAATCCGCCTTGAGCTTGCTGTCGCGCTCACCTGCCACCCGGTCGTATTCCGGGCCGAAGCGCTGCTGAAGCCGGCGGCGGCGCATGACCGCCATCACGCCGATCACCAGGGCTGCGGCCACGATGACGGCCACAACGATGGCCACGATGATCCCGGTTGACATGAAAAGTACCTACCTTCTCGCTAGAAACTGCTGCGCCGCTGGCCGGATGCTGGGCAGGGCTGGAAGATAGCGGCACGCTGGTGCGCGCCAAGAATGTGGTCATGAGCGTGGCGAGGGTGAACGTGGCGCCGTCGTCGCACCGATCCTCGCTCACGGAGTGCAGTTCCGACAGCGGACTTGACGGCACCGGTGGGCGCTGTTGCGCCGCGAATGGTGATCGGGGGCTGGACGGGGCCGCAGGAAAAACGGCTGACCGGGGCGGCCCAGTGCCAGTGATGGCGTGCCCGGCGCTGTCATGCGCCTCGAACCAGGTCAGCAGGCCGATGACTGGCAAGACCGGGCGCACGGCGGCGGCCTGCGGTCCCCACTCAGGGCAAGGTTGCCGGCCCGTTCCCGGATCGGCTTTGCAGCGCCTGGCAGGCACGCTGAGGGAGGTGCAGCCGGGGAAGGGCAGGCCGGCAAGGTCAGCAACGGAACGCGCCCGCGCCCGCCACCGGATTTCCTGAGCTGCGCATGTAGAACCGCCGTGCCTGAGAGATCCAGTTCACCGCGCAGGCGCACCACGGTCACGTCGTCGTGATCATGGGCTGATAGGCGCGGGAGGAGATCAGGCCGCACCCTGCGCGCCGCGGCTTCGGCGGCAGCACGCCAGCGGCGGCCACTGCCCGGTCATGCCTGGCGGCGCTGCGCCGCACAATAACCCGCTCATCGCTGGCAGCCAGCGGGATCCGCTGGCGGATAGGTGCTGTCATGGTGCCTACCTGGCTCACCTGGAGTTGTCAGGTACCGCCAGGGTCCAGAGCAGCAGGAACCGCAATCTCACGTCCAGCCAGGCACAATGAGGGCGAATGTCCCGCTTGTGAGCATACGCCCTATTCGCCAGGGGCAAGCGCTGCGGCAGCCCAGGCAAACACGCGTCAGCGGGTCATCGTCACTCCTGGTAGCGGGCTCGATACCGGCACCGGGCCAGGCCTGGCCCGGCTCGAACTCCTGGCCAGGACGGGCAGCCAGCTGACCTTGGACCTGATCACCGCACCGGCAGGCCAGCGGCGGCCGTGCGGTGAGCGCCATCTCATGACCGGCATCGACGCCTGCTCCCAGCACCAGGGCCGGCCTGCCGGAGGCATGTCGTGCCGCCAGTAGATGGCCGCACGGGTTCCCTGGGCTAGATGTCGCGAGGCGCCTGCCAGCGCGAAGATCCAGAACTGTTCTTCCCCATCGCGGCGACGGGCCCGGCGCTGCAGCAGATCAGCGCGGCGAAGGCGGTCTGCAGCCGCTGCACCGTCCACGCACGCAAGAGTGCCGCCACGTCTAGCTGAGAGATCGCCAGCTCACGGCCAGCCCAGACACTGAGCTGCGCGCAGCTTGCACAGTGATCTTGGGCAACGTCGCCCGCTGACTGGTGCTCCTGGTCCTCCCGGCTGCTGCCATCTTCTGGCCTTGACACGGAGGACCCGGCCGGGGGTCATGTCACGGCGAGGGGGAGGGACGGCCGACCACGGGCGCGGCTTCCCGCCGGCAGCGCCCGTGGCCGGCCGCCTCGTCCACGCTGACATGGAGGGAGAAAACATCGATCAGGCGGGTGATGGCAAGAACCCGCAGCACCTGCTGCTGCGGTGCCGCAAGCAGCAGGTCGCCACCCGCGTGCCGGGCGTGCTTCCGCCCACGCACGAGGGCCGCCACACCGCTGGAGTCCATGAACTCCACGCCTGCCAGATCAACGATGATCTCCGGCTCCCGGGCCGCGACCGCTGCGAGCGCAGCCGCGACACTCACGGCATCCACTACGTCAAGCACCCCGCGCAACGGGACGATAACGCGGCCGTCGCATTTCCGGGTGTTCAGAACAACGCCGACCATGGAAACGCCTTCCTGCGTCAGCAGCAAGGCGGGGTCTTGACCCAGCGGCAAAGTAAGCGGAGCCAGCCCGCTCAGCCAGCCAACCCGCAGCTGCGACTAGTGAGGCGGGGCATCGGCTCGCGCCCGGCCGTCCGGGCCGGACCGGGTGCGGGATGGTCAGTGCTTGAACGCGTCCTTGATCTTCGCCCCGGCCTGCTTGGCGTTGCCCTTGACCTGGTCACCGCGGCCTTCGGCCTGCAGGCGGTCGTTGCCGGTGGCGCGGCCGGTGGTCTTCTTGGCGCCGCCTTTGACCGCTTCGGCCTTGTGCGCGATCTTCTTGGCGATACTCATGGCTGGCTCCCTTCCGGGAGCCCTTCTGAAGGAGCGGGCGCACCGTCAGGGACGCCGGGAGCGGGGTTGCTGCTCGGCGGTTGCGGGGGTGTGGCGGCGGCCTGCCGGGGGGCGGACCGGCGCCCGAACAGGTGCAGCCTGCCCGGGCGGCCGTTGCCTGGGCCGGGAGGGCTGCTGCCGGAGGGCGTGCCGTCCAGCGTGCTGGCGGTGTAGGCGCGGGCGGTGTCGCGCTGGTCGATCAGGTCGTCGCGGT
>DAIRVB010000487.1:0-4026 GCA_036803065.1 Streptosporangiaceae bacterium | reverse complement strand
CCGCAGCCTGAACCGCCGCAGCCTGAACCGCCGCAGCCTGAACCGCCGCAGCCTGGACCACCGGAGCGCAGACCTCCGGGGTGGTGACGTGATGTCATGGCGGGGTGAACCAACCCTTGCTGAACAGACCTCTGCTGAACCGGCGCCTCGCTGGCATGGGCACGACGATCTTCGCGGAGATGTCCGCGCTCGCCTCCGACACTGGCTCCGTCAATCTCGGCCAGGGCTTCCCGGACGTCGACGGGCCACGCGAGATCGCCGCGGCCGCCGCTGCCGCGATCATGGAGGGGCGTGGCAATCAGTACCCGCCGGGACCCGGTATCCCCGAGTTGCGCCGGGCCGTGGCCGGTCACCAGAAGCGCTTCTACGGCCAGGACGTCGACCCGGACACAGAGGTGCTGGTCACCGCGGGCGCGACCGAGGGGATCGCGGCGGCGCTGATCGCGCTCATGGAGCCGGGGGACGAGGCGATCGCCTTCGAGCCGTACTACGACTCCTACGCCGCGTGCATCGCGATGGCCGGCGGTACCCGGGTGCCGGTCACTCTCCGGCCGCCCGGATTCCGGCCCGATCTCGACGCGCTGCGCGCCGCCGTCACCCCGCGCACCCGGCTCATCCTGCTGAACTCGCCGCACAACCCGACCGGCGCCGTGTTCAGCCCCGCCGAACTGGCCCAGATCGCAGATGTGGCCTGCGAGCACGACCTCCTCGTGATCTCCGACGAGGTCTACGAGCACATGGTATTCGAGGGCGAGCACGTTCCGATCGGCTCGCTGCCCGGCATGCGGGAGCGCACCGTCACGATCAGTTCCGCGGCGAAGACGTTCTCGTTCACCGGATGGAAGATCGGCTGGGTCACCGGGACCCCGGAACTGGTGAGCGCGGTCCGCACCGTGAAGCAGTTCCTGACCTATGTCACCGGCGGGCCGTTCCAGTATGCGGTGGCCGACGCGCTTGCCCTGCCCGACGCGTTCTACGCGTCGATCAGCGCTGACCTGCGCGGCAAGCGTGACCTGCTGTGCGCGGGCCTGGCCGAGGTGGGCTTCGAGGTATACCGGCCGGCCGGCACCTACTTCATTACCACCGACGTCCGCGGGCTCGGCGAGAAGGACGGCATGGAGTTCTGCCGCGCCCTGCCGCGCCGGGCCGGCGTGGTCGCCATCCCGAGTTCGGTGTTCTACGACGACCAGGACGCTGGCCGGACCCAGGTGCGGTTCGCGTTCTGCAAGAAAAAGGAGGTGCTGCGCGAGGCGCTGGGCCGCCTGGCGGGGATGCACCATGGCTGACACCCTGGACGCGGCGCTGGCGGACGCCCAGGAAGCGGCACAGGCCGACGACGCCTTCGGCGCGGACCTGTTCCGCCTGCTGGGATCCGGCGGCGGCAACATGATCTTCTCCCCGGCGAGCATCGCCGCCGCGCTGCGCATGGCGCTGCTTGGTGCGCGGGGGGAGACCGCGGCGCAACTCGCCGCAACCCTGCACCTGGCCAGCCCGCAGGGCGCCGCTGATGGCCTGCGGCTGCTGTCCGCCAGGCTGGCCCGGCTGGGCAGTGGCGACGTCACCTTCCGTGCGCCGAACACCATGTGGGTGCAGGCAGGCCTGCCGTTGCTGCCGCAGTTCACCGACGCGCTGGCCGGGATGGCCGCAACCGCGCGGGACGCCGACTTCTCCCGCGCGGCCGACCAGGCCCGGCTGGAAATCAACGCGGCCATCGCCGAGCAGACCGCCGGGAAGATCGCCAACCTGCTCGGCCGCGGCGTCATCGGCACGGCCACCCGCCTGGTGCTGGCCAATGCCGTGTACCTGAAAGCGGCCTGGGCGCATCCCTTCCCGCCGGGGGCGACCGCGGACGCACCGTTCCACCCGGGCAGCGGCGCTGAGATCGTCGTCCGCATGATGCGCCTGGCGACCCGGCTCGGTTACCGGCGAGGAGACGGCTACCAGGCGGTCGTCCTGCCGTATGCCGGCCGGGAGCTTGCCATGGCGGTGGTCCTCCCGGACGGGCCGCTGGCCCCGATGGAGGAGATGCTGGCCAGCGGAGGCATCAGGGGATTCCTGGCCGGCGCGGGCCAGCAGCAGGTCAGGCTCGCATTGCCGGGATTCAGGCTGACTGCCGGCGCGAGCCTGCGGCAACCGCTGGAAGCACTGGGCGCCGGTCTCGCCTTCAGCCGGGAGGACGCGGACTTCAGCGGCATCACGGCGGCGACCCGGCTGTGGATCGACGAGGTAGCACACAAGGCGTACATCGACGTTGACGAGCAGGGCACCGAGGCGGCCGCCGCGACCGCCACGGCCGTCGCCGGGGCCAGGTTCGCGGTACCCAGCCCCCCTCCGGTCGAGGTGACCGTGGACCGTCCCTTCCTGTTCGCGATCACCGACACGGCGACCGGCCTGCCGCTGTTCCTCGGCCGGGTCACCAACCCGATGGCCGGCTGACCTGGCCAGAGAGCGCCGGGGCTGGGAGACTGTCGGCATGCGACCAGCCGGGCTGCACCACGTCTCCATCAACGTCAGCGATGTCCCTGCGGCACTCGACTTCTACATCCGGGTGCTCGGCCTGACCGAGCGCGCCGACCGTCCGGACTTCAGTTTCGGCGGCTCCTGGCTCGACGCGGGAGGCCAGCAGGTGCACCTCATCGAGGCGGACGTGCCGCCGTCGTTCGGCCAGCATTTCGCGCTGGCGGTGACCGACCTGGACGCGGCCGTGGCGGAACTGCGCGGGCAGGGAGTGGTGGTCACCGAACCGGTCACGGTGGGCCGTGGCCGCCAGGCATTCCTCACCGACCCCGCCGGGAACCGTGTCGAACTGCAGGAACCGGGATCGCCGGCCTGACGCCCGGTTCACTCCTCCAGGCGCAGGGCGATCTTCGGGCACGACCCGACCGCACGGCGGGCCAGGTCAGCCAGCCGGGCCGGGACGTCGGGTAGCAGAATGTGCAGGCGATCCTCGTCGTCCAGGTCGAAGACCTCCGGCGCGAGGCCGGTGCAGACCCCGTTAGCCTCGCAAAGATCGTGATCAACGGTTACCTTCATCGCGGGCTCCTCACCATTACCGAAGTAGATCATTTCCCGGGCACCGCCGGGAGAACGGAAAAGCATGACCGACATAGCGCCCATTCCCGCGGGGCTCTCGCCCATGCCCGAAAGGCTCCGGCGGGTGGCGGAGGCGGCCAAGGGTTTCATGCCGCCCGACGAGGGCCTGGCGCTCTACGCGACCGCCGGGGCCCACGCTCAGCTGGGCCCCATCCTGGAGATCGGGACCTACTGCGGGAAGTCGACGATCTACCTGGCGGCCGCGGCCCGGCAGGCTCGCCGGGTGGTGGTCACGGTGGACCACCATCACGGGTCGGAGGAGAACCAGCCCGGCTGGGAGTACCACGATCCGTCGCTGGTCGACCAGCGCACCGGGCGGCTGGACACCCTGCCGCATCTGCGGGCCACGATGGCGGAGGCCGGCCTGGACGATCACGTGATCGCTGTGGTGGGCCGGTCGGCGGAGGTGGCGCGGCTCTGGCGGACACCGCTGGGCATGCTGTTCATCGATGGCGGTCATACCGACGCCGCCGCACAGGCCGACTATGAGGGGTGGGCCCCCTGGGTGATGCCCGGCGGAGCGCTCGCCATCCACGATGTGTTCCCTGACCCGGCGGACGGCGGGCGGCCGCCGTACGAGATCTACCTGCGCGCCCTGAAGTCGGGCGCGTTCACCGAAGTGCCCGGGCACGGGTCGCTGCGCGTGCTGGAGCGGACCGGGGACGGCATCGGCTGACCGCCCGCGGCGCCTGGCCTGCCTCCCGCGGGTCGCCGTTGGCGATCCGGCGGCCCGGGGTTCGCGGGCTGGCCCCCCGCGCCTCAGCCGGTGGCACTGCCCGTGGTCAGCCGGTGGCACTGACCGCGCAACCGCAGGCCGCGGCGTCGGCCGGGTAGCTGAGCCGCTCGCCCGCGGCGTCGGCCGGGTAGCTGAGCCGCTCACCCGCTTCGGCGGCCGCGCCCGCCGCCCGGAACAGCCCCGCCCCCCCGGTCGCG
>DAIRVB010000486.1:0-4035 GCA_036803065.1 Streptosporangiaceae bacterium | reverse complement strand
CCGCCACCCCGCCATAACAGCCTGCAGCCTCCCGCGCAGGACAGCCGCAGCAGCGCCAGCACCTCACCCAGCACCACCACAGCGGGCCCGCGCGCCCTGACCCAGGCCAGCAACGCTGCACAACACCCACGGCTGCATCACACAAGATCACTTCAGCCAGCCAGACCCATGAAACACTGGCAGCCAGAAACGCCAGACCCAAACGTGAAGATAGGGCCAGGTGAAACGTGAAGACCTCGTGGTGGGGCGCCAGGGGCTCGAACCCTGAACCCACGGATTAAAAGTCCGCTGCTCTGCCATTGAGCTAACGCCCCGGGTCGTCCGGGTACCGGCCGGATTCCTCAGGAGGCCCGGCGCGGCCCCGCCCGCCATGATTTTGCCAGACTTCGCCGCTCTGGGCACTTCCGGCTCCTCGGACCAGGCGTCGCCAGTGACCAAGACGGCCCGGCCGTGCCTGCAGCGCTGGCTGCGTGGGCCCTGCCGACAGTACGCGGCGGCTACCGGTACGCGGAGATCCCGGTGAGCGCTTGGCCGAGGGCAAGGGTGTGGATCTCCTCGGTGCCTTCGTAGGTGAGCACCGATTCCAGGTTGTTCTCGTGCCGGATCACCGGGTACTCCAAGGTGATTCCGTTCGCGCCGAGGATGGTCCGCGCCTGCCTGGCGATTTCGATGGCGGCCCGGACGTTGGCCATCTTGCCCAGGCTGACCTGCTCCGGGGTAATCCCTCCAGCCTCCTTGAGCCGGCCGAGGTGCAGGGCGAGCAACTGGGCGCGGGACAGGTCGGCGAGCATCCAGGCCAGCTTGGCCTGAGTGAGCTGGAAACCACCGATCGGCCGGCCGAACTGCTCCCGGGTGCGCGAGTACTCGACGGCCGCCTCCAGGCAGGACCGCGCCGCGCCGGTGACCCCCCATATGATGCCGAACCGGGCCTCGGTCAGGCAGGAGAGCGGTCCCTTGAGCCCGGTCACGCCGGGCAGCACCGCGGCGGCGGGCAGCCTGACCTCGTCGAAGTGCAGTTCCGCGGTGACCGAGGCGCGTAGCGACATCTTCTTGTGGATGGCCCGGGAGGTGAATCCACGGGCGCCGCGCGGGACGAGGAAACCGCGGACCCCGTCAGGCGTGCCGGCCCAGATCACCGCGACGTCGGCGATCGACCCGTTGGTGATCCACATCTTGGTTCCGGAGAGCAGCCAGTCTGATCCGCTGGGCGTTGCGTGGGTTTTCATGCCGGATGGGTCGCTGCCATGGTCCGGCTCGGTCAGCCCGAAGCAGCCAATCGCCTCGCCGGCCGCCAGCCGCGGCAGCCACTCCGCCTTCTGTTCCTCCGAGCCGTACCGCCAGATCGGGTACATGGCCAGCGAGCCCTGCACGGAGACCACACTGCGCAGGCCGGAATCGGCGGCTTCCAGTTCGCGGCAGGTGACGCCGTAGGCGACCGGGCCCATGCCCGCGCAGCCGTAGCCGGTCAGGTGCATGCCGAGCAGGCCCAGCTTGCCGGCTTCGGGGATTAGCTCGCGGGGGAGCGTGCCCGCCTCGAACCAGTCAGCGATGTGCGGCATGACCCGGTCGGCGGCGAACGCGCGGACCGTGTCACGGACCAGGCGCTCCTCCGGGGTCAGCTGGTCGTCGATGCGGAGCAGGTCAAGATCGGCTGGGCTGGCCGGGGAATGCGGCGGCATTGGCGGGTCCTCTCTGCACTACTGCCGTAAGCGTATGCGTGCGCGATCCGGCTGTCTGGACCCGCCCGAACCGGGAATGATCGGGGGCATGAATGATCACAACGGAACCAAACGGCTAATCCGTACGCGCAGTGGCCGCATGGTGGCAGGCGTGTGCTCGGGGGTCGCCGAGTATGCCGGCGTCGACGTCACCGTCGTCCGGGTGGTGCTCGCCGCGCTCACCGTGCTGACAGGCGGTTTCTTCGCGCTGGTATACCTGGCGGCCTGGATCGTCATCCCCGAGGAGGGGGAGGATGGGTCGATCGCGGAGAACCTGATCAACAAGACGCGCAGTTAGTCACGAGCGGCGGAACATCCGCACCATCAGGAACGCCACGATCGCGATGACGACCACGCCCAGCCCGATGAGAAAAGAGGCCAGGTCACCGAAGGTCATGCTGCCGTTGCCGCTCATTCACGTCACCTCCACTGCCTCGATGAGCCCGCCGTCGGTCAGGCGGACGATCCGGTCGGCACTGCCAGCCATCCGGGGGTCATGCGTGACCAGAAGGCCGGCCGTGCCACGCTCGTGGATCTGACGGGCCAGCAGCTCGACGACCGCCTGGCCTCGCTGGGTATCGAGGCTCGCGGTCGGCTCGTCCGCCAGCAGGACCGCGGGATCGTTGATGAGCGCCCGGGCGATGGCCACCCGCTGCTGTTCGCCACCCGACAGCTGTCCCGGCAGCTGCCGGGACCGTCCAGCGAGGCCGAGCGTTTCGAGTAGCCCGTCGGCCCGCAGGCGCGCTGCCGCCCGGCGCTGACCGGCGAGTGACGCCATCAGCATGAGGTTCTCCCGTGCGGTCAGGAACGGGACCAGGTTGAACGACTGGAATACGAATCCCACCTGCGTGGCCCGGAAGCGGGCACGGGCCTGGCGCGGCAGCGCGGCCACGTCGATGGCGCCGACCTGCGCGGTCCCGCTGTCCGGCGCCAGCAGGCCGCCCACCACGGACAGCAGGGTTGACTTGCCCGATCCGGAGGGCCCGATGAGGCAGACCAGTTCGCCCGGCCAGACCGCCAGGTCGACCCCGTGCAGGGCGGTGATGGCGGCGGCACCATGGCCGAAGGACTTGGTCACGCCCGTGAGGCGGACGACGGGCGCGCTCGGCCCGGGCATCACGCGGCTGCCATGGCTGTGGCCGGATCCAGCCTCACCACGCTGATCAGCGTGGCCCCGGCGCCGATCGCGCCGGTGATCAGGAACGCGATCGCAAGTCCCATGGCGGACCTGGCGGTGACCACGGCGGGGAAACTGGGCGGGGCGGCCGCGAGCAGCGCGATGGGCCCCGTGTACCCGGCGGCGACGCCAACGGCAACGGCCGCTTCTCCCTGGACAACCAATCCGCCGGCGATCCGCCAGGTCGAGGCGCCGAACGCGCGCAGCCGGGCCAGCTCGCCGCGGCGTTCGGCGGTGATCAGCGCGAAGAACAGGGTGGTCACCACAGTCGCCACGGCCAGGGACGCGCCGATCAGCTCGTCGATGGTGGACCGCATCTGGCTGGCCCCGGGGATCCGCAGCGCCGCCTCGGCGCGGGGGAGCGCCGACGCTGGCAGCAGCGCCCCGATGGCCCGGGCGACCCGCCCGGGCGGCGCGCCCCTCGCGAGCCGGACGGTGAGCGCCTGCGCCCCCGCGGGCAGGCCGCGGGTCTCCGGCTGCAGCCGGGCCTGCAGGACCTGCCAGGTGGCGATGCTCGTCCACACGGTGGGCAGGAACTGGTAGCGGGTATCGGCCACGAAGCCGACCACGTGCAGTGGCGCGGTTCGGGCCTCAGTCCTCAGTTCGCTGCCCAGCCGGACGCCGTCGACGCGCAGCGCGATGTCGGCCAGGGCCTCACGGGGGGCTCCCGCCGCGGGCAGCCGGCCCGCCAGTACCCGGGCCGGCGCGCCCGGCCGCTCCGGCAGCACGCCCATGGCGGCCACATCGACCGTCCCGTGCGGGGTGGTCACCGTGAGGGCCAGCGTGCCCAGTGCCCCCGCGGCGGCGACACCCCGGATCCGGGCCAGCCGGGGCAGGTCAGCCAGCGGCATCCGGCTGCGCGCGAACGTGCCGAGGCTGCCGGGGGAGAAGACCATCAGATCGGCCGAGGACTGCTGCACCGCGCCGGTCGCGCCGCCCCACAGGCGGGCCGAGAGGGCCAGCAGGATGATCGCGAGGACGCAGAGCGCGGTGAGGGTCGCGATCATGCCGGCGAACCGGCCGCGCCGCCGCCACAGCTCAAGCAGTGACCATCGCATTCCAGATCCCCTTCCGGTCAGGTCCGGGCCAGCGCGGAGGCTGGGTCCAGGCACGAGATCCGCCGCACCGGCAGCGCCCTGC
>DAIRVB010000485.1:0-4041 GCA_036803065.1 Streptosporangiaceae bacterium | reverse complement strand
GCACGACACCGCCTCCTTGGGCGCTGGTTCACAAGCACCGCCTCCTTCCATTGCCAGCCAAAGACGAAGCAGCGGTGCAGGAGGTTGAGTCCGCCGGCGACCGGGACGGCGGGGTGCGTGACCGGGCGGGCAGCTAGGGACCGGCTACGGAGGCGAGCAGTTCCTTGCGGGCCTGATCGACCGCCGCGAGGATGGCGCCGCGCAGCACCGGGCCGCCGCTGACCCCCGTGGGCACGATCTGCGGGCGGGCCGGGCAGATCCGGCCGACCTCGGCGGCGACCCGCCCGGTCAGGGCCGTCCCGCCGGCCCGGCCGACCTCGCCGCCGAGCACGACGAGCCCAGGATCGAGCACCACGCAGACCGCTGCCACCCCGGTCGCCACCCGGGCCGCCAGTTCGTCGAGGAAGGCACGCCCGCGCTCGTCGCCCGAGTCGGCCGCGGCTACGGCCGAGCGCACGGCGGCCACGGCGGACCCGGTGAAGCCGTATTCCGCGGCGAGCGGCCCGACCGCCTGCGCACCCACCAGGGACTGGAACGCGCCGGTGGCGGGGTGGCTGATGTCCTGGGGCAGCGGAACCCCGGGCACCGGCAGGTAACCGATCTCGCCGGCCGCCCCGCCGACGCCGCGGTGCAGGCGGCCGCCGATCACCGTGGCCAGGCCGAGCCCCACGCCGATCCACATCAGCACGAAATCATCGACACCCTGCGCCACGCCCACCGCTCGCTCGGCCATCGCCGCCAGGTTGACGTCGTTCTCGATCGTGACCGGCCTGCGCAGGTCATTGCGGAGCGCCTCAAGGACGCCCTCCTGCCATGCGGGCAGGTTGACGGCCAGGCGCGGGTCGCCGGTGTGCGGGTCAAGAACTCCGGGTGTGCCGATCACGAGCGCCCGGAGACTGGACAGCTCGACACCCGCGGAGACGCAGGCCGCGGCGACTGCCCCGCGGACCAGTTCCACCGGGTTCCCGGTACCGTTCGGGTCCACGCTGACCTCGGTCACCACCCGCCCGGTGACGTCCGCCACGCCCGCGCTGACCTCGTCGTGCTCGACATGCAGCCCGGCCACGTAGGCAGTGGACGGCACGACCGCATACAGCGCGGCGTTCGGGCCTGGGCCGCCTGCCTGCTCCCCCACGGCTTCGACCAGGCCGCGCTCCTCGAGCCGGGCCAGCAGTTGCGAGGCGGTGACCTTGGACAGCCCCGTCTGCTCGCCGACCTGTGCCCTGGTCATCGGGCCGCCGGTGAGCAGTAGCTCAAGTGCCGCGCGGTCGTTCAGCTCCCGCAGTAGCCTCGGCGTGCCGGGCCGTCGCTCCATGCCGCCCCCCTTCCTGGTGATCGTGTCACGCGCCGCCACCAGGCGGCCAGGTCCCTCGTGCATGACCTGCCGCCTTGGCCTGGTGCCGACCTGCCTGGGACAAATTCTGTCTCAATCTGGCAACAGACTCTATCTGATAGGAAACTTTCCTGTTAGTTTCACTGACATAAATCCCGCCGAGGCGGCGCCGCCTCGGCGCCCCGACCAGGCAGGCAGGCCGGAAGCAGTGCCGGAGGCGTCCAACCGCAGGACGCGGCGCCCCGCGACACGAGGAACGAAGCTGGGAAAGGAGATCCACCAGTGAACTTCACCAGATCGGCCGCCGCGATCGGCGCGGTCGTCGCACTCGCCGGGGCCGCGGCGGGTTGTGGCTCGAGCGCCGGCGGCGGCGGAACATCCGCGGCAGCGGCGCCAGCGAAACTCACCGTATGGCGGATGGGCCCATCCGTCCCCTCCCAGGTGACCTGGATGAACGGGGTCGTCGCACAATTCCACACGCAGTTCCCCCAGTACAAGAACACCAAGGTCGTGGTCGACTGGATCCCCTGGGGCAATCGCGTGACCGACTGGACCAACGCCCTGACCAGCGGAAAGGGCGGCCCTGACATCACCGAGCTGGGCAACACCGACACGCCTGGCATAGCCACGCAGGGCGCGCTGGCCAACATCACCAGCAACGTGCACGGGTGGTCCAACGGCTCCGGCATCATCCCGGGCAACCTGGCTAACGACACGGTGAGCGGCAACGTCTACGCGGTGCCGTGGTTCGGCGGCGTGCGCGGCATCTGGTACCGCAAGGACCAGTTCACCAAGGCAGGCATCAGTTCGCCGCCGACCACCTGGGCGCAGTTGCTCACCGATGCTAAGGCGCTGATGAAGGCCTACCCGGGCAGCTACGGACTGGGCGCGCCGAGCAACTACACCAACGCCATCGCCAGCTTCATCTGGGGCGCGGGCGGGCAGGTAGCCACACAGCACAACGGCAAGTGGGTCGGCGACCTGACCACGCCGCAATCGGAGGCCGGCCTGAAGTATTACGCGGACCTGTACCTCAGCCAGCACCTGTCACCGTCGAAGTACGTCGGCCAGACCGAACTCGGCGCCCCCGGGGCCACCTCCGGCGGTTCCAACGAGGACTTCGCCCTCGGCAAGCTCGACATGTACATCGACGGCCCCTGGGCGCAATCAGAACTGACCGCGGTCAGCAAGAAGTACGCCGCTGACTGGGCCTCGTTCCCCATCCCGAGCGAAACCGGCCCGGCCCCCGCCCCGGCCTTCTCGGGCGGCTCGGACCTGGGCGTCTGGGTGAAGAGCAAGTACACCCAGGCCGACTGGGACCTGATGTCCGTGATGGACAGCCCCGCCCAGGCCACCACGTTCGCCAACGCGCAGGGCTTCTTCCCCGAGTTCACTTCGAAGCTCAGCGGCGGCGCCTACGCCGGCAACCCGGTCATGGCAGGATTCGCCAAGGCCGCCGCGTACACCCAGATCTCGCCGCTCAACTCGAAGAACTGGGCGACCGCCGATGCGACCGACGCGATCATCCCGACCATGATGAAGGCCCTCATGCATGGCGCGAACTTCAGCGCCACCGTGAGCAAGGCCAACACCGAACTGCAGAACGTCCTCAACACCGGATCGCTGACCGGCTGATCGCCCCGAGCCGTCCCGGCCGGGGACCGCCACCCCCCCGGTGGCCTCCGGCCGGGACGCCCCACGAGGAGAGTGCCCCGACTCATGGTGGATACCGCCGCGCACCGGCCGGGCGCGGATGCAGCGAGCGCCCCCCGCGCGCCCCTGGGCAGCCGGACCCGCGCGCCCCGCCTCGGCGCACTGGTCCGCCGCCACCGCCTGGCGCCGTACTTGCTCCTGCTGCCGTCCATGGCGGCGATCGGCCTGGTCCTTATCTGGCCGGTGATCCAGGTGGCGCTCTACTCGTTCCAGAACTACGGCCTGCCGCAGACCGACGGCGCAGCGCCGGTGCAGTGGGTGGGGCTCGGCAATTTCTCGACGACCTTCGCCGATCCCGAGTTCTGGCTCTCGCTGCGGATCACGTTGCTTTTCGCCGCCGCGGCGGTCACGCTTACCCTGATCACCGGGACGCTGGTGGGGCTCCTGCTGCACAAGCTCGGCCGGTTCATGTCGGTGTTCGTGAGCACTGCCGCCCTGCTCGCCTGGGCCACGCCCCCGGTCTCCGGAACCGTCGTGTTCTACTGGCTGTTCAACCCCGACGGTGGCCTGGTGGACTGGGCGCTGGCCAGGATGCCGCGCTGGCTGGTGGGCAGCACGGACTGGGCGGGCTTCAACTGGACCACCTCGGGCGCGCTGCCCGCCTACACGGTGGCCGTCATCCTGGTCGTGTGGACGGCGTTCCCGTTCATCGCGGTAAGCGTGCTCGCCGGGCTCAAGACGATCCCCGCCGAGTTGCACGAGGCGGCCAGGGTGGATGGCGCCGGGGCCTGGCAGGGGTTCCGTAAGATCACGTTCCCGCTACTCAAGCCGATCTTCCTGGTCCTGCTGCTCTTGTCGTTGATCTGGGATTTCAACGTTTTCACGCAGACCTATCTGCTCACCGGCGGCCTGGGCAACCGCGACGAGTACAACCTGTCGCTCTATCTCTACGACAAGGCGTTCACCTTCCCGCCCAGTTACGGGCTGGGCGGCGCGCTGGCGCTGATCCTCACGATCATCCTGCTCGTTGTCACGGTCGGCTACGTACGGGCATC
>DAIRVB010000484.1:0-4051 GCA_036803065.1 Streptosporangiaceae bacterium | reverse complement strand
GGTCAGCGCGCTGTACCCGCCCCGCAAGTTCCTCGGCGCCGCCCGCAACATCGAAAACGGCGGTTCGCTGACCATCCTGTCCACCGCCCTGGTGGAGACCGGCTCACGAATGGACGACGTGTTCTTCGAGGAATTCAAGGGCACCGGGAACATGGAACTGCGGCTGCGCCGGGATCTCGCCGAGAAACGCATCTTCCCGGCCATTGACGTGACACCCTCCAGCACCCGCCGGGACGACCTGCTCATGTCGGCCGAGGAACACGCCATCACGGCCAAGCTGCGGCGAGTGCTCGCCGAACTCGACTCCCAGCAGGCCATCGAGCTGCTGCTGAAGAAGACCCGGACAACCTCCTCCAACGCCGAGTTCCTGCTGCAGATGCAGCGCAACTCCCCACTGTCATAGCGAGCTGGCCCGGACCATCCGGCTCACCTCGGTCCGCAGATGCACGAACGCCGCCAGTTCCCGCGTGGTGATCTGGTCGCGGGGGGACGGCAGATCCACCGGCAGATCGGCGCGGATCTGGCCCGGCCCGCGGGTCAGCACCACGACCCGGTCGCCGACATAAACGCTCTCGTCCACATCGTGGGTGACCAGCAGGATCGTGATGTCCCGCGCGCGGCGCACAGCCAGGATCAGGTCCTCCAGATCCTCCCTCGTCTGGGCGTCCACCGAGCCGAACGGCTCATCCATCAGCAGCAGGACCGGCTCACTGGCGAGGGCGCGGGCGATGGCGACCCGCTGCTGCATCCCGCCGGACAGCTGCCACGGGTACTTCTGCGCGGTGTCGGTCAGCCCGACCGTGGCCAGCGCCGCGATCGCCGCCTCCCGGCGCGCCGCGCGGCTTTGCTGCTTCCTGGGCTGCCTGCTGGGCTGCTTCCTGCGTAGCGGCAGCGCCACATTGTCCCGGACGCTCAGCCAGGGCAGCAGGGAGCGGCTGTAGTCCTGGAATACCAGGGCCAGCCCGTCGGGAACCCGGTCTACCGGCACGCCGCCGAGCACGACGCGTCCCCCGGCCGGGGAGAGCAGGCCCGCGACGCATCGCAGCAGGGTGGACTTGCCGCAGCCGGACGGGCCCACGATGCTGACCAGTTCACCGTCGGCCACCGTCAGGGTGATCCGGTCAATGGCCAGATGGCCGGTGCCCGGCGGCCCGTACGAGTGCGTCAGGTCAGTGATCTCGAGCATGGCGCTCCTGTTAGCTGGCTCCGTCAGTTGGTGCGGTCCCGGGCGGCGCGGTGCCAGGCCAGCAGCCGGTGCTCGACGGCCAACTCAAGCACGTTGAGCAGGTTCCCGAGGATGGCGACCAGCACGAGCGTGGACCACAGCCAGGTCAAGTCGAAGGAACTCTCGGCGTTGTTCATCTCGTAGCCGAGGCCGTTGCTGCTCCCGGCGAGTTCCGCGAAGACCATGAGGATGAGCGCGAGCGATACGCTCAGCCGCAGCCCGGCGAAGAACTTGGGCAACGCGGCGGGGATGATCAGCCTGGTCAGCCGGGTCCACCCGGGAAGCCGGAAGGCCCGGACCGTCTCCACCTGGACCGGGTCGAGGTACCGGGCGCCGTCCGCCGTGTTGAGCAGGATCGGCCAGATGGTGCCGAACGCGATCGTCGCCACTTCCATCTGGGTGCCGATCCTGAAGATGGCGATGAACACCGGCACCAGCGTCACCGCAGGCAGCGCCCGGGCGAACTGCAGCAGCGGGTCGAGGTAGCCACTTACCGCGGCGGACCGGCCCAGGGCCAGGCCGGCGGCACCCCCCGCGACGACCGCGATGGCCAGCCCGGCCAGGACCCGGCCCAGGCTCGGCAGCAGGTTGCCGACGGCATCCGGCGTGAGGAACAGGTGCACCATGGGGCCGGAGAACCACAGCCGGTACATCCGGGCCAGGATCGCGGTGGGCGGCGGGAAAAACGCGCTGCGCTGCAACCGCGCCCACGCCTCCCACACGCCCGCCCCGACCAGGAGCACCGTCCAGCGCTGCGCCATCGCGGTCATCGTGCCTCCGCCGCGTACGCCTGATGCCACGGCAGCAGCCGCCGCTGCGCCCCGACCAGGACCGCGTTGAGGACCAGGCCGAGCACGCCGGTCCAGAGCGCCGCGGCCAGGACGAGCGCGGTGTTGCCCGCGCCGGTGTTCGCATCGGCGATGAACGCGCCGATCCCGCTGCCGCTGATCCGGCCGGTGAGAAACCCGGTACTGATATTGAGGATGATCGCGATCGACGAGGCGAGCCGGATCCCGGTGGCGATGAACGGCGCCGCGCTGGGCAGCGACACGAACCGGATCACCGCCCGGCGGCCGAACCCGAAGGCCCGGAGCGTCTCCTCGGCCACCGGATCGGTGTCGTCAAGGCCGTAGATCGTGTTGAACAGCACCGGCCAGACCGCCGCGTAGACGATCAGCGTGACGTTCATCCGCAGGCCCGGGCCGAGGACCAGTCCCACGAGCACGATCAGCGCGACCGAAGGGACCGGCCGCAGGAACTCCACCACGGCCCGGGTGGCGGTACGGACCCCCGGTAGGCTGCCGAGCACGACGCCGCACGGAACGGCCACCGCGACAGCGATGGCGAGCCCGAGCGCCCATGCCTCCAGCGTCGCGGCCAGGTCGGCCAGGAAGCGCGGGTTGGCGGCGAGTCCGGCGGTCCGCGCGAGCACCGTGGAGGCGAGCGGGAGGACGCCCGGACTGATGATCCCGGTGCGGCCCAGCACTTCCGCGAGCAGCAGGAAGCCAGCGATGCCGGCTATGCCGCGCGCCCAGTGGTACCGCTGGCTCACCGGGACCTCTGCCACAGCGGACAACCCTGAGTCATCGAAGCTCAGTGGAAAAGCATCGGCTGCACGTTGAACGCGCTCGCCAGCAGCCCGCCCGAGTGCATCAGGTCGGCGACCCGCTGCAGCTGGGCCGCGGCCAGCGTGACCGGGAAGGAGCCGAGGTGGATGCCCCCGGCCGCCTGCGCGGTGATCTTGGTGTAGGTCGGCAGGATCTGCTTGACCGCGGCGGGATCAGAGTTAGCGAACGCCTGCGCCCGGTCCATCGCACGCTGGAAGGCCCGCGCGGTCCGCGGGTACTTCTGGGTCCACGCCCGGGTGGCGAAGTAACCGGAGAGCGGGAGGGCCGCCGTTGGGCCCGAGCAGTCGGACATGACCTGCCGCGCACCGATGCTGTGCTCCGCGCCGGACAGGAAGGGCTCCACGACGCTGATGGCATTCACCCGGCCGGCCTTGAGCGCGGTCGCCATGTCCGCGAAGGGAATGGCGACGTACTTCACCGTGGCGGTGTTCACCCCATCGGACTTGAGCACGGCGTTGGTCGTGAGCGTCTGGATATTGTTGGTGAGGTTGACGGCGATGGTCTTGCCCGCCAGCCCGGCCGGGCTGGTGATGCCCGACCCCGGCATGGCCTGGACGCCGAAACTGCTCGCGGTGCACGCCATCCCGGCCACCAGGACCTGAAGGCTGAAGGTCCCCTTGGCCTGCCCTTCGAAGTACGACACGTAGTTTGCGTCGACGATGTCGACCGAGCCATGCAGCAGGTCGGGGAGCGCCAGCGTGCTCTGCGCGATGATCTCGGGAGTGACGGTGAGGCCCTGCTGCTGGAAATAGCCCTTCTTGATGGCCAGGAAGAGCGGCGCATCGTCCACTACCGGCAGCGCCGCGACCGTGAGGCGGGGCTTCTCGGGCCCGGTGCCGCTGCTCTTCGCAGCGCCGCCCGAGCCGCCGCAGGCCGCGGTCAGCAGCACTGTCGCTAATCCGGCCGCGACCAGCCAGTTACGTCTCACACGGATGAGCCTCATGGGTCTCCTCAGCTGTTGTGCCTACGGACGCGGGGCCGCCCCCAACATCAATTCCCAGCCCAGCAGATGGAGATGAGACATCATGTTACCAACCTCAAGGTGACTAATAGGACATAATCGGCTATCGCCTTTTGGCTGAAAATGGATAGCATGCGCGCCGGATGGCCTGGGTATGGCCATCCGGCGCGCATGGGTCAACAGGGGCCGCTCAGCAGGGGCCGTCGTTGTTCCAGGCGCCCGATGCGCCGCCCGGGA
>DAIRVB010000483.1:0-4054 GCA_036803065.1 Streptosporangiaceae bacterium | reverse complement strand
ACCCTTGGGTTGGTGGGCACGCAGACACTGTTTTTCTTGTTCGTTGGCATTGAGGGTTCGGCTGCCTTGTCGCGGAGGCTTGGGGGCGCGTTCGCGGGGGTGCTAGCCGATTTTCACCGGCTATTCAGGGAGGCCCTGTCCGGGGTCGCATGGGCATCGATTGCGCTGAGGCGGCCCGATCGGCGGCTGAGCCGGCCGGTCAGGAAGCGCGGCGGGCGGCCAGGGTCGAGGCGGCGGCGCACAATGGACAGGTGGTGGTGCCGGCCGGACTGCTGCGCGGGTCGCTGCGGGCGGGGTGTGGCTGATGGATCTTGGTCCGGAGGTCCCGAACAATCTGTCGGCGCAGCTGTCGAGTTTTATCGGCCGCGATGAGGTGCTGGCTGAAGTGAACGCCCTGGTGGCCGGATCGCGGCTGGTCACGCTGACTGGTGCGGGCGGGGCGGGTAAGACCCGGTTGGCGCTGCGGGTGGCGGCCAGGCTGCTGGATGGCACCAGAGACGGGGTGTGGTTCGTCGATCTAGCCCCGCTAGCCGACCCGGATCTGGTCGCGGTGGCCGTGGCTGGCGTGCTGGGCGTTCGGTTGGAATCGGGCCGCCCGGTGCTCGGCACGGTGGTGGAGGTGGTGGGCGAGCGGAGCCTGCTGGTGGTGCTGGACAACTGCGAGCACGTGATCAATGCGTGCGCCAAGCTGGCGGACCCGCTGCTGCGCAGCTGCCCGAACCTGGCGCTGCTGGCCACTAGCCGCGAGCCGCTGGGCCTCGATGGGGAGCGAGTGTACCGGGTGCCGTCGATGAGCGTCCCGGCCGAAAGCGATGATGCCGATGCGATCCGGGCCAGTGAGGCGGTGCGGCTGCTGGCAGACCGGGCGACGGTACAGGGGGTGCCGTTGGCCGGGGATGAGCAGACCGCGCGGGTGGCGGGGCGGATCTGCCGACGGCTGGATGGCATCCCGCTGGCGATCGAGCTTGCCGCGGCCCGGCTGCGGGTCATGTCAGCGGCGGAGCTTGAGGCCCGGCTGGATGAGCGGTTCGCGCTGCTGACCGGCGGATCGCGGGCGGCGTTGGAGCGGCAGCAAACCCTGCGGGCCATGGTGGACTGGTCCTGGGAGCTGCTGTCTGGTGCCGAAGGGGCGGTGCTGGCCCGGCTGTCGGTGTTCGCCGGGGGATTTGGCGCCGCCGCCGCCGAGGCGGTCGCGGCGGGTGCCGAGGTGACCGCTGGGGAGTTTGCGGTGCATCTAGGCGCGCTGGTGGACAAGAGCCTGGTGCAGTTCGGCGACATACAGGCCGGCCCGGGCCGGTATCGACTGCTGGAAACGGTCCGGCAGTATGCGGCCGGCCGACTGGACGCGCTGGGCCCGGAAGCGGTCGACGCCGCCCGGTCCGTTCACCGTGAGTACTATCTCGCCCTGGCCGAGGAGGCCGATCCGCAGCTGCTGACCACCGACCGGGGCGAGTGGATGGACCGGCTCGATGCCGAGCTGGACAACTTGCGGGCCGCAATCGCCTTCAGCCTGACCCAGCCCGACCTTGAGCCGGGCCTGCGGCTGGCCGCCTCGCTGCGGCGGTACTGGAACACACGCGGGTACGCGGCCGAAGGAGCCGACACGCTGCGGGAGCTCCTGGACGCGCCGGCCGCGCAGGCGCCGACGCTGGCACGCGCCCGGGCGCTGTTCGCGGCGGTCACCCTCGCCGAGCGGACGGGTGGCTATGCGGTCGCCGACAGATATTGCCAGGAGGCGCTGCCTATCGCCCGCGCGGCCGGGGACGACCAGCTGGCCGCCCGGCTGCTGTCCAGGCGGGCCTGGATCCTGCTACGCCAGGGACAGCCCCGCGCCGCGCTGCCGGTCATCGAGTCGGGCCTGCGCCTCGCCCACCGCCTTCAGCCTCGTATCGCCGCCGACCTGCTGGCCGTCCGGTCGCACGCCCTGGAATACGAAGGCGACCACGTGGGCGCGGCCCGCGACGCCGCCAAGTCCGTGGAGCTGTGCCGCCAGACCGGTGACCGGCCTCTGATCGGACACGGCCTCGGGCTGCTCGGCGCGTACGAGCTGTCGGCGGGTGACGTGGATGCCGCTCGCCGCCACCTGCGCGAGTCCCTTGGCATCGCCCGCGAGTTCAACCACCGGTTGAATATCATCACCGCGACTTTCAACCTTGGCCTGGCTGATTATCTTGGCGGCTCGCCTGACGCGGCCGCGGCATTGTTCGCGGAATCACTGGACCTGGCCAGGCGCATGGGGTCGACAGTGAATGTGGCCTACGCGCTGACCGGCGTGGCCCTGGTCGGCCGCTGCGGAACCGATCACGGCTGGTCCGCGCGAATGCACGGCGCGGCCGACCAAGCCCTGGCCGACCTTGGCCATACCGTCGAGCCGCTGGAACGCCGGCTGGCCGGCCAGGATCGCCAGCGGCTGCGGGCCGCGCTGGGTGATCGGGCTTTCGAGGCCGAATACGCGGCGGGCCGCACCCTCGGCCTGGCGGCCGCGGTGGCTGAGTTCGATTCCCGGGGCGCGGCGGCCGAGCCGGCGCACACGGAGCGGGCTGGTGCGCCAGTAAGCGAACGGGACCCCGCCGTGCCGCGTGCGGCCGTGGCGGTCCTGACGTCTCGCGAGCTCGACGTGCTCACGTTGGTCGCGCAAGGACTGAGCAACGCCGAGATCGCCCGGCGGTTGGTGCTGAGCGACCACACGGTGCACCGGCATCTGGCTAACATCTTGCGCAAGCTCAGCTTGTCCTCGCGTGCCGCGGCCGTGGCGTGGGGAGTGCGCAGCGGGCTGATGTGAGATGGCCCGATCGGGCCATCGCTGCGGCCGGGGTGAATCTGGCCCGTACGGGCGAAGCGATAGCGCAGTGCCGCGGGATACCCCTAGAGAGCGTGGGCAACGGTTGCGCTGGGATGGTCACCAGCAGGCGGAGCCGCTGACGGGGAAGCGGATGCCTGCCGGCCGCCACCTCGGAGACAGCACCCATCAGAGCACGCCGAGGAGACACGAATGCACACCACCGTCAGCCGCTACCAGGCCCAGACCAGCTTGCAGTTGCGTCGGCGACAGCCCTCGCTGGTCACGCGCCCGGTATATGAGTCGGCAGGATCTACCGACTGGCAAGTGAGGCTACGTACCGTGGTGATCGCCCTCATCGACGCGGCGCTCTGCATGGTGGCTGCCGATGCCGTGGCTTCCCATGTTGACGCCGATTCTCGCGGCCGGTAACGGGCTTCTGCCTGCTCCGCTTGAATGTGGTGACCGCAGGTCCCCGGACCCGCGGTGACCAGGTTTTCAAACCCATTGAGCCGAACGACCTGGTGTTCCCCCGCCACCGCACCGTATTTCGAGCGGGACAATTTAGCAGACCATGCACTGAACTGCGGATTAGTACAGGCACCTGTATTTACATGCGCTGATTATAGTGTCCTGGATTGTGAAATTCCCGCAGGATGAGACGGGTCAAGGAAGGCGTGATGATCAATGGTTCCCTCGGTAAGGACTTTGAGTTGCGCGGTACGGGTATGGTGCCATTGTTATGAGGCGCGTTATGGTGAGCGCTGACGGAAGTGATGATTATGGGGCTTTCGGGTCCCGGCTGCGCGTTAGCCGTCTGGTGGCGGGGTTGTCGCAGGAAGAGCTGGCGGAGCGGTCCGGGATCAGCGTCCGGTCGATCAGCGACCTGGAGCGCGGCCGGACTCGGTGGCCGCATCCGGACTCGGTGCAACGGCTGGCTGACGCGCTTGAACTGGATGATGCGCGGCGGGCGGAGTTCGTCGCGCTGGCAGCCCGTCGTCTGGGGCCGCATGCGACGCCTGCTGGGGTAAGCGCGTCGGCTGGCCACCTGGCTCTGGCCAGAACGGGGCAGCAGGCTGGTGCCGTCGAGGTGTATGAGGGGCTGCGGCGGCTGGATGAGGAGCCGGGAGCCCGCCTCGGCCCGGAGCTCACCCCGGCTCACCAGCGGGTCCTGCGTCAGGGCATCCCGCCAGCAGCCGCCGGGAACACGGCGGCAGCGAACGGGCCGGGCACGCGTGCCCGGCCTCGTCTCGCGCCGGAGGTGCGGTATTCGCT
>DAIRVB010000482.1:0-4081 GCA_036803065.1 Streptosporangiaceae bacterium | reverse complement strand
CCCCTCGACTTCGTCGTCCCCGCAACCAGGCCTCAGGCGGCATGGCAGGTCGAAATAGACACCTACGACCTCACCTCGACAGGCAGCCCAGGGACGTCCCGCCCCGCCGGTGACCGGGTCACCGTCTCCCCTCGGTCCATCGCCGTCCTCTCGGACCCGCGCTCGCGGAGTTGATGGGAGCCCACTCGGCCTTGCCGCAGCACGGTAGACCGCGACAGAAGATTGACTATCCTTTCTGCTGTCGTGGGGTGTTTGCTGGGGGATGAAATCGTTTAGCAGCACCCACATCTGGGGGGAGGCCGGTATGCCGGAACTTGTCCGTTTCCCTTTAGCCGATGGCGGATGGGCGGTGGCCGAGGTGGACGATCCAACCGGTGTGGTGCGTGCGGCCCGCGGGACGGAGAGCGTCTTTACCGCAGGTACCACGTTCGATGCGATCATGGCACAGATCAGGGGGGTGGCCGACACCACCATGCGCGGATTACGTGACACGCTAAGCAAGCCTGACGAGGTTGAGATCGAGTTCGGCGTGCTGTTGAACGCACAAGTCGGCGCCGTCATGGTCAAGAGCAACCTGGGCGCGCATCTCCAAGTGAAGCTCTCCTGGAAGAGACCGGCGGACTGACCGGCGGTGGACTCGACGTCGACTTCAGGCACATGGCACGTCCGTTTCCTGCACCCCGATACCCGTGCCGTCTGCGGCGCCGGCATCCTCCTGACCGACCGGCATGTCCTCACCTGCGCCCATGTCGTCGGCCAGGCGCTGGATCACGATCCGGGTGGGCCGCGTCCAGAGGGCCGCGTTCTGGTCGATTTCCCTGCCACGCCGGAGGTGTCTTCGCGGTGGGCGCGGGTCGCCCAGGACGGCTGGGTCCGCAAACGCGATGACGAAGGCGGGGACTTGGCCGTGCTGGTGCTGGAAGGGGGCCAGGTCCGTGGGGCATTTCCCCCTCGGCTGGCCCGGTGCGGCACACCAGGCCGCCGGAATGTGAAGGCCTTCGGCCATCCCCAAGGGTTCTCGGGGGGTGTCTGGGCTGTTGCCGAACTGATCGGCGCGGGGGGGCAGTCATCTGAATGGGTTCAGCTCGATGGACGGCCGATCGGGCGGCCTATCCTGCCGGGATATAGCGGCGCTGGCGTGATCGATGAAGATAGCGACGCCGTGATCGGCTGCATCGTCGCATGTTTCGTGGCCCCAGAACGCCGGCCGCAGTCCGGCATCGCCTGGATGATCCCGCTGGAGACTGTGGCCAGATACTGGCCGCCGCTCGCCGGGTTTCTCGAGGAGGCAGACCGGCGGCCGGATGCATTCAGCCCGCGCTCGGAGCGGGCAACAGATGAGCAGCACCTGGCGCTTAAGCTGCTTGCCATCGAGCTGATCAGGGACCAGCGCAGTCGGGACCTGTGTATTGACCGGCTGATGAGGCGGCTTGGCCAGCCACTGCAACTACGGCGTTACGAAGGTGACATCGATGACGTCCGCGCCGTGGCCCGCGGCTGCCTGACCGTCCCGGGGCTGATGGAGGAATTGCTGGCGATCCTGACACAAGCTGCCGGGGATACCTCTGAATTGGAGGAACTGCACATTCTGGCCGCTGACCTGATACCGGTGCCACTCCTGGTGCGGGGTGAGCGCAACCAGTTATATGCCTTGCTGCGCGGGGTGCGACTGGATGGCATGGAGGTGCTCTACCGCGAGGCCGTGGGCGCGCTCGGCAAGCCGTTGCGCGCCCGCGAAAGCGATCTCGCCGGCATTGTCCAGCAACTGGAGGACGCGAGTTATGGGCCGCAGGGCGTCCCTCCGCTGCTGCACTTCCTGCTCGGCGTGGCTGACCGGCTGGGGTCGCCCGCCGACACCGGGCTTCGTGCGTGGATCACCTCGGTGGCCGGACGCCTCGGCATAGCCGAGGGCCGGATCACCGCGCCCGCCCCGGGGTCAGCGGAGCCGGTGCCGGCGGAGCATTACTTCGTCACCGACCTGACGCAGGACCTGCTCGACCAGGATCGGTACCGGGTCACCATATGGTTCCAGGCCAGTCCCGGTAGTGAGCAGATCATCGGGGGTGGCGATGACGAGCTGATCCGGCTCGGCGATGTTCCCCGCGAGCTCGACAGGGCGCTCTCCGCACTCACCCCTGACCTGATCGGTTACCGGCGCAGCCGGACGTACGAGTTCATCCTGCCGCGGCACCTGCTCGGCCACCCGGTCGACCAGTGGCGGGTCGGGCCAGGCCAGATGCAGCGCTTGTGCGTGGGTTCGCCGGTCATCGTGCGAAGCCAGGACCGCCTCCGTGACCGGCGGATGCAACTGTTCTGGCATGCGAAATGGCGCTGGCTGGGGGCGAATGCCCGCAGTGCCGGGCCGGAGGCGGTGTATTGGATGGACGAGCAGATGCCCGCGGGCGCCGAGGGCGTTCTGTCCCACCTGGTGGAGGACGACCCGCCGGTCTGCGTGGTGTTCCGGCAGCCACCGCCGGTCACCCGCGACACGGGGCAGGACTTGGCGATGGCCGCACTCCTCGCGGGCATCCCGGTAATGATCTGGTGCCGCAATCCGGGCGATCCGCAGCCGGTCAAGCGGGAAATCGAACGGCTGTTGGCCGACGGCGGCCTCGCCGAGCTGCCCGACCGAGTCCGCCAGTTGCGGAACGAGGCCATACAGCTCGGGGACCCGGAAGGACATCTCGGGCTGAATCTGACCGTGCTCTGGGACTCAGCGGATCGCATTCCCGGGATCTACCGGCTTCATCGACCACCGGACGGGAGTTTCTGTCGTGAATGACACAGACGATGCGGTCCCCCGCTCCCGGGACGCCGCCGAGGACTGGTGGATCTACCTGGGAGATGGCGGCCCGCACGAGGGAATCGAGGAGTTGCCGCCGCCGCCCCCGTGGCGCAGCTTCTCCGGCGGTCCGCTGATCGAGCCACGGTTCGCGCCGGACGACATGGTCGCCAGGCGCCTCGGCGCCGAGGAGCGCGCGAGGGCCTACCGGGCGAGCGACCCGGCGATCAACATGGTGAACACGGCGTTGTACCTGCGCCGTCCGCTCCTGGTCACCGGGAAGGCCGGCATTGGCAAGTCAACGCTGGCCTTCAGCATTGCCTACGAGCTCGGCCTCGGGCCGGTCCTGAACTGGCCGGTTACCAGCAGGTCCGTGCTGCGCGACGGGCTGTACGGGTATGACGCGATCGGCCGCCTGCAGGAAGCCAACATGAATCAGCTCGCGGGGCAGCCGGCGGCCGCGCCGGACATCGGGCAGTTCATCCGGCTCGGCCCGCTCGGCACCGCGCTCCTGCCTCAGGCTCGTCCCCGCGTGCTGCTCGTCGATGAGCTCGACAAGAGCGACATCGACCTTCCCAACGACCTGCTCAACGTCTTCGAAGAGGGCAGCTTCGAGATCCCCGAGCTCACCCGGCTGCCGGACACCGAGGACATGACCACTGTGATGACGCACGACACCCTGGGCCGTGTGCCCGTCCGGCGCGGCAAGATCACCTGCAACGCATTCCCGATCGTGGTCATCACCAGCAACGGCGAGCGCACCTTCCCGGCGCCGTTCTTGCGCCGTTGTGTCCGCCTGGAAATCCAGCAACCCGGCCAGCAGGCGCTCGCTGACATCGTCGCCGCGCATCTGGGTCCGCAGGCGGTGCAGCGGAGCCTGCCGATCATCGAGCGTTTCCTTGAGCGCCGGGCCGATGGCGACATTGCCACCGATCAGCTGCTCAACGCCGTCTACTTCGCCACCTCAGGAACGCATGCTCCGGGCAGCGCCCGTGAACTGGTCGAAGCGGAACTGCTGCGGCCGCTCGATTCCCCGCTGGCCACATGATCAGGGACCTGCTCGAGGTGCTCGCCCTGATGGACGAGCAGCCGATGGCCGATGAGGTCGCCGACGCCCTCTGGCTCGCCTGCCACCTGCCGGAGCAATCGCCGCGGGCCGCTGCGCCACCAGCCATGCGCGACCACACGGCGGCCGGACTGCCGGGGTACGACCCGCTGCGGCCCGCCGACCGGAGCGGGTCCGCGGCCGGCCCGCGCGGGCCGGACGAGGGCGCCGTCCCAGGTACCAGCGTGCACCTG
>DAIRVB010000481.1:0-4083 GCA_036803065.1 Streptosporangiaceae bacterium | reverse complement strand
TCCACACCCTCCACAGCGCGCATGACCCGGCCGGCGCGGCACGGCGGCTTACCCTACCCGGCCACGTCGGCAGCGGAAACGGACGCAACCGCCATGACTGAAACCAGCAGCTCATCGGCGGCCAGACCGGCAGCCGGGCAGGGGCTGATCAGGCTGACCACTCAGCTGACAGAGCGGAGATGCACGCCCTCGACGCGCAATGCGACCCGGCCGCCTCGCAGCAGCTGCCCACGGCCCAGCAGATCGCCGCCGTCCTTAGCGTGGCCGTCAGCACGGTCCGGGCGCATCTGCTGCACCTCTACTGGAAGCTCGACATCCTGGACGGTCCCGGGCGGCGTGCCCCTCTCGCCTGCAAGGCCTCGGCGCTGCCGAAGGAGCTGGCGGCCCGGTACCGGGTCACCGACTTCGTCGCCACCGAACTGCCCGACGTGCTGGCGCTGGCCGACGTGGCGGTCTCCCGCAGCGGCGCGGGCACGATCGCGGAGCTGACCGCGCTGGGCAAGGCCGCGGTGTTCATCCCGCTGGCATCCTCGGCCGGCGGCGAGCAGCGGTGTCGGCAGGTACGCTCCGCGCCACTCTCGCGCCGCTGCTCGCCGACCCCGGACTGCGGCGACGCCTGGCCGAGCGGGCCCGTTCCCTGGGCCGGCCGGACGCCGCACAGCGGCTTGTCGAGGTCGTGCTGGACGCGCCCGGCTACCGCGCGCCGGTGTGAAGGCGGGCACGGCGCCGGTGATCAGAGCCGCGCAGGTGGCGAACGCCGCGTCGGGGTGCCCGAAGGGGTCGGGCACGTCCCGGCCGTCCAGGTAGAGTCGTAGTTCGCCGTGCACGTGGCCGCCGGTGAGCGCCTGCAGTTCCCGCAGGATCGCGGCGTCCATCGCCAAGACCAGATCGGCCCAGTCCAGCAGGCCGGTGGTGACCTGGACGCCGCGGTGGGCGGACAGGTCGTAGCCGAGACGGTGGGCGGCGGCGATCATCGCGGGATGCGCGGGGCGGCCGAGATACTTGTCGCGTAGCCCGGCGGAGCGGACCTCGACGGTGGCGGGGCCGCTGTGGCGGGCGAGGATGGCGGCGGCCAGGCCAGATCCGCCGTCCGGCGGCCGACGCTATGCTCGGCGAGGTGGCGGCTTTGGCGCGCGGGTTGATCCTGGACTTCTTCGGTGTGCTGACCAGCAACATGGTCGAGGTCATCGGATACTTCGAGGACCGGGAGAACCTGGCCGGGGGCACGTTCCTGCGGGCGTGGGCCGACCCGGCGGGCAAGGACCTGTTCGCCGCCCTGGAGCTCGGGCAGATCAGCCAGCGGGACTGGAACGTCGGGTTCGCCGGGCTGATCGGCGTACAGCCTGACGACCTGATGGCGCGGTACCTCGCCGACGCCTACCCCGCCCACCAGGTTCTCAAAGTCGTCAAGCAGGCCCGCGCCGCCGGGATCAGGACCGCGGTCCTGTCCAACTCGCTGGGACGAACCCCGTACGACCCGTACGCCGCGTCGGACCTGCGCGGCAACTTCGACGAGGTGGTTTTCTCCACCGACCATCGGATCCGCAAACCCGACCCTCGGATCTTCCAGATCACCGCCGACAAGCTCGGCCTCCGACCGCACCAGTGCGTGTTCGTCGACGACACCGAGGACAACCTGGCCGCCGCCGCGCGGCTCGGCATGACGGTGGTGTTCGCGTTGGACGAGGACGACGTCGCCCGCGACCTGCGCCAGATCTTCGACCTACCCGCCCTGTAGGAAGTCGCGGACCGTTCGGCTGGCCGAGTGCGGCGCCAGTTTCCTGCGCAGTCCCGACAGGGCCGAGTCCGACCGCGCCGAATCCACCGCGCTCAGGCAGCGCGCGGCGTGCCGGGCGCAGGTGACGGCCGCGTCGAGGTCATGCAACGCCAGGTGCGCTTCGGCGGCCCGCGCCAGGTAGATCGCGTGGCTGCGCGGGAACTGCTGATCTCCGGGGTAGTCCGCGTCAGCGGCGGCGGTGAAGAAGTGCAACGCGGCGGCCGGGTCGTGCAGCTCGAGCGCCGACGACCCGGCGATCATCTCGATCTCCGCGAGCGTCACCCAGTACAGGACCGGCGGGTCGTCGTCGTGCGGGCCGCGTTCGAGCAGGTCGCGGGCGTGGTGCAGGGCGCGGGTGACGGCGTGCCGGTCTCCGGTCTTGGACAGGGCGCGGGCCTTCCTCGCCGCGAGCATGGCCCGCATCCGCGGTGTGCTCCTGCCCGCGACGGACTCCTCGGCGAACGTCAGCAGGTTCACCGCGTCGCGGGGGTCGCCGACCGTGTAGTGCTGA
This sequence comes from Streptosporangiaceae bacterium, assembly GCA_036803065.1. GTDB lineage: Bacteria > Actinomycetota > Actinomycetes > Streptosporangiales > Streptosporangiaceae > JAWWPY01. Next base: position 1,795 of record DAIRVB010000481.1, on the reverse strand, counting down.
ACGGCCTGGAACGACATCGCGTACGCGCCGGCGGTGACGTCAACGGCCGTCGCCGACGCCCGCAACGCGGTCTCGAAGTATCGTTCAGCGGCCGCGTGACGGTCGGAGTCGAACAGACTCCACGCCGTCTGCCTCGCAGCCTCGGCCGCCAGCGACAACGCGCGTGCCTCGGCGTGCTCAGGCAGGCCTCCGGCGTTGATCAGCTGGGTCAGCAGCACCAGCTCGTTGCGGGCCAGGCGGGCCATCTGGCCGCTTCCGAGCTCGTCGTCCAGGTGCCTCAGATGCTCCAGCCGGTCGCCGATGTGGTCAAACAGCTCCGACGTGCCGAACGGCGGCCCGCCGCGCAGCACCGCCGCCGTAGCCGCCGACGGCTCGGACTGGCCGGTGACGGTGGTGCGCCAGTGGCCGAGGAGGGCGGCCAGGGCCGCGCCTGAGGTGATGACGAAGCTGCGACGGTCCACGCCACCTCCACGGGCCTGATCGCTCAGGGCCTCAAGAGTCCCCTGCCTGTTCCACGGCGGCGCCGCCTGCGGACCGTCGGCCATCTCGGAGAAGGCGGCGCCGGTTCCCAGCACCCGGTCGTAGGCCCTGGCGACGTCCGCAGTGACGGCACGGGTGCCGTTCTCAACCGCACGCAGGTGCGATCGGGAGAACCCGGCTTCGTGGGCGAACCTATCCCATTTCAGGCCACTTCCCTGGCGGGCCTGGCGCATAGCTTTCCGGACGTCGGCGTCCACCGCCTGCTCCTTCAGCGTTTGAATCACCCATGAATCAGCCCACTTCATTGTTCCCCGGCACATGGCGATGTGTGCTCGAAGCGGCACAGATTGCCGGCAAAGGCCAGGGGGAAGGCAATGACCTTCAACACCACCTCGGAGCGTGCGGCTGCGCCGATCCTCTCCAGGCGCGACGTCACCCAGATCATCGACGCGATACCGCTCGCCGCCCTCCACCCGGCAGCGGCCGGGGTGATGGGCCGGCCGAGGCGGCGCGTCAATACCTCGCAGATCAACGGGCGTGCCCGTGGCATCGGGATGGTGCCGCCGAGCCAGTGGGACACGGCGGCCGTCGTAATCACTTTCACCGGCAGGCGGCCGAAGCCGCCCTGTCACCGACTCCCAAGGGGACAAACATGGACTTCAGCTCCGTTCCGATGCCACCCGGCACCTTCACCATCGGCAAGATATTCGACTTCGAGGGGGGTCACCGGCTTCCCGGCCTGCCGCCCGAGCACAAGTGCTCCCGCCAGCACGGGCACAGCTACGAGGTCGAGGTCATCCTCACCGCTCCTTCCCTGGAGGAGCCCGGCTTCGTCACGGACTTCGGCGCGCTCGCCCCCTTCAAGAAGTTCGTGGGCACCGAGCTCGACCACCACAACCTTCACGAGATCCTCCCCTTCGAGCCGACCTCGGAGCGCCTGGCCCAGTTCCTGGCTGGCTGGTTCATCCAGAACATCCAGCCGGCGATCCCCGGCTGCCTGGTCGCCGTCCGCGTCCGTGAGACCGGGCGCAGTTGGGCCCGGTTCGATGTGGAGGGGCAGTGACCGCGCTGGGGCCGACCATGGTCAAGCAGTCGACGAGCGACGCCGGGTCCTGGCTGATCGTCGCGGAATGCTTCGGCGTCGAGACACCGACCTTCCAGGGCGAGGGCCCGAGCTGCGGGCACCCGGCCCTGTTCATCCGCCTGTCCCGGTGCAACCTGACCTGCGCGCGGTGCGACACGAAGTACACCTGGGACTGGTCCCGGTTCGACCCGCGCAGGGAGTCGACGAAGCGGTCCGTGGCGGACCTGGTGG
>DAIRVB010000480.1:0-4093 GCA_036803065.1 Streptosporangiaceae bacterium | reverse complement strand
CCGGAGGACTATTACGACTTCCAGGTGACCCGGCCGGTAATGGAGATGACCGAAGGGCGGGCCGAGCGGCTTGTCTGGCCGACCACGCGCCTCTCGCTGGCCAAACCGGACGGGCTGGGCCGCGATGTGGTGCTGGTGCACGGGATCGAGCCCAACATGCGCTGGCGGGCCTTCAGCGAAGAGCTGATCAGCTCCTTTACCGAGATGGGCATCGAGATGGTCGTGCTTCTCGGCGCGCTGCTGGCGGATTCCCCGCATACCCGCCCCGTCCCGGTGACGGCGGCCGCCTCTGATCCCGCGCTCGCTGCTGAACTGCACGCGGAGCCAGCGGACTACAAGGGGCCGACCGGGATCCTGGGGGTGCTGCAGCACGCGTGCGCGGATGCTGGAATCGCGGCGGTCTCGTTGTGGGCCTCTGTTCCGCACTATGTCGCGCAGCCGCCCAGCCCGAAGGCGACCCTGGCGCTAATCAGGGGCGTGGAGGACGTGCTGGACATTTCCGTGCCGCTGGCCGACCTGCCCCAGGAGGCCAGGGCATGGGAACGCGGCGTGGACGAGCTTGCCGAGCAGGACACCGAGGTCGCGGAGTACGTGCGCACGCTTGAGGAAGCCAAGGACGCGACCGACCTGCCGGAGGCGAGCGGTGACGCGATCGCCCGCGAGTTCGAGCGCTACCTGCGCCGCCGCGGTCACCCTGGCGAGTCCGGCAGCCGCTGACCCTCTCTGTGCCCGGCCACGGGTCCAAGTTGCCCGGAACTGCCCAGGTCATCGCTGAACACTGCAGGTCAGTGGGCCGCCCGCGGAGACCAGGTCGATACGGAACGCTCGAATTCCCGGCGCGATGCTCGTGGGCGCAATGCTGATGTCCAGCCGCGAGCCCTTGGGTACGGCTGAGGGAGGGTGAAGGTGAGCTGTCCACCGGGATGCTGTTGTCCCGAGAATGCGAAAACACGCGCTGCGGGCTGCGGTTCGTCGGTTGAGACGCAGAGTTCACCGAAGTGGATGATCGCGGGCACGCCTACCGGCGATGCCGCGTGGCCGTCCCGGGCCTCTGGCTAGATCGGTGGCCAGGGGACGGCGGGCCAGTCCTCGGGCGGAAAGGGGTGCACCCGGTGGTCCAGCAGTAGCTCAACGCGCTGGATGGTGGCGGTCACCTCGTCCGGAGTGAGCAGTCCCGAGAGTTCGGCTGCGAGTTCCTCCTGAGCGAGTGCCTGCTGGAGCCTGGTCAGCGCCTCAATGGCCCGTTTGGGCAGGCTCCGGCCCCGCCATTGCCACAACACGGTGCGGAGTTTGTACTCCTCGCTGAAGCAGACGCCATGGTCGCAGCCGAACAGGCGGCCATCGCTGACCGGCAGCAGGTGGCCGATCTTGCGATCCGCGTTGTTAACCACCGCGTCGAACACGGCCATGTCACGAAGCGCACGATTATCGGCACTCCGGGCCAGGGCCACGAGGTCCACGCTGGTGTCGGCGTCGATCCACAGCTGGCACATGCCCGGCCCGAACGGGCCGTCGCGGAACACGGTCGGCGGGACGATGTTCCAGCCAGCAGCCCGGGATACCGCGTACGCGGCCACTTCGCGGCCAGCCAGCGAGCCGGAGGCGAAGTCCCACAGAGGGCGCTCGCCGGCCACCGGCTTGTAGACGCACGCGGCCTCCTGGCCGCCATGGCGCACGGTGCAGTACATCGTGGCGTTGGACGCGACGACCAGCCTGCCCTCCACCTCCAGATCGCCCAGCGTGAGCAACTCGAGTGCATCCGTGTTGTCGTCGGGCTGCGGTACCTGCCCTGCCGACCGGGCGGCCTGCGGCCCTTTCTGTGCCCTGGGCGATCTCAGCGGGCGCTGTGCGCGCTTGCCGGGGGATGCATCAGGCATTGCTGACTCGGTGACCGTTCTGCCGTGGGCAGATGTGCCCCTCCGCGTCGAGTGGCAGGCCGCAGAGCGGGCAGGGCGGCCGGCCCTGGCCGACGATCTGCAGCGCGCGCTGGGTGAAAGCCCGGGCGGTAGCCGTCGTGATCCTGACCCTGAGCACGCCAGGACCGTTCTCGGGAATCTCCTCCGCGAGCGGCTCGACAGGTGTCTCCGTCTCTTCCTGGGCCTCGATGACCACCCGCTCGTCCTCCCCGTCCCAGGCCAGCGCGATCGCCCCGACCCTGAAGTCCTCCATCAGCGGCAGGTCGAGCGGCCCGTCATCGGCAACCTCGCCTGGCGCGGCGGGTGGCGGCCCCGAGGAGACCTCACCGGTACGGCGCACCACCTCGTCGAGTAGCTCATCGAGACGTTCGGCGAGCAGGCTCACCTGGAACTTCTCGATGGCGACGCTTGTCACCCGGCCGCTGGCGCTCGCCTGCAGGTAGAAGGTGCGTTCCCCAGGTTGCCCGACGGTGCCGGCGACGAATCGCTCCGGTGGGTCGTAGGAATAGACCGGCATGAACCCTATCCTCCCGCTCCGCCGCCGATGGCGGCGTCACCCTCGCCCCGCCGGGGCCGGGGCCCGGTGCCCGGGCCGGTGGCACGCGCAGGCCGCGCACCATTCCCCGAGGCCCCGCCGGGCTCCCCGTCATGCTGGCTCACCACGGCGGGTACCGGCCGGGCCAGCCCGGCCACTGTTCCACCAGTGTCGTTCATCCGCAGCAGGAACGGGCGTAGCGGCGTGTACCGGATCACGCTCAGCGAGCAGGGGTCGACCTGGATCCGCTGGCATAGATCCAGGTGCATGCCGAGGCTGTCCGCGATCACCGCCTTGATGACATCCCCGTGTGAGCAGATCAGGTACACGGCGTCGTTCCCGAGCGTGGCGTTCCACTTCCGCACCGCGGCCACCGCACGGTGCTGCATGTCCGGCATGGACTCCCCGTCCTCGCCGGGGAACCGCACCGCACTCGGGTGTGCCTGCACCACCCGCCACAGCGGTTCCTTGGCCAGCCGCCTGAGCGACTTGCCGGTCCAGTCCCCGTACTTGACCTCCGCTAGTTCCACATCCTCCGTGACGGCCACCTGGTGGCCGTCACGGGCGGCCGCGATCGCGTCCGCTGTCTCCCGGCACCGGTCAAGGGGGCTCGTGACGATGGCATCCAACGGCACGCCAGCAAGCCGCATGGCCAGGGCCGCCGCCTGCTCACGGCCGCGCTCATCGAGCGAGATCCCCGGCGTCCGGCCGGTGAGCACCGTCCCGGTCCCAGCGGTCAGCCCATGGCGGACCAGGAGAACCAACGTCACGCCTCGACTCTAAAGGGTGCGGCGTCATACTCGCCAAGTGCGTGGTGGCCTTGCACCAGGCTGCACTAGCAGGCCGGACGGGCCAGCCGCCGCCCCGCACGGCCCGGGGCCCCGCGGACGCGCCCCGTCGCCGGGCCTCCATGCCACTTAGCCGCCGGGCCTCCATGCCACTTAGCCGGTGGGGCTCCATGCCACCAACCGTTCCACCAGGGCGCTATCACCGGTTACCCGCGCGTCATCGAGCGTCTTCCGCCGGTACAGGACCAGCACGAGATCACTGGCCGGCGCGTACACCGCCGCCGACGGCTCCGGTCCCCCGCCGGGTGCCACCCCGGCAGGCGCGCCAGCGCTCCCGGCCACGAGTCCGGCGCCAGTCTCGCCGAGGCTCACCAGCCAACGGTCGCCTTCGTCGCTGTGCAGGGCGATCCGGGCTGGAGAATGCGGCCACGGCCCGGCCGCGCCGAGCCATACCGTCACGAACTCGGCGACGCCGTCCCGGGCGACGATCGTGGGGAGCGGCTCGGCCCGGCCAGCCGATTCCTGAGCGTCGCGGGCATGCACGGCGGCCTCCTGGACCTGGTGCCTGGCCACCGCCCCGGCAGTCATCGGGGCGGCCGAACGACCCCACCAGGTCCAGCACCCGCGGTCCGGCCCGGCTGCATCCAGCGCCACCAGCAGGGCCGCAGTCGAATCGACCGACCAGGCCAACATGTCCACTCCGGGCGCGCGGTCGCCGGGCGCGCCATCGTCCGGGGGCCCGGCGGCCGGGCCGGCCGCTACCGCGGCAGCCCAGAAGCGCTGCACCCCGGCTAGGTGGCCCACGAGATCCTCGAGCGACCAATCCGGGCAGCAGGGCACCTGCCTATCCAGCG
>DAIRVB010000479.1:0-4103 GCA_036803065.1 Streptosporangiaceae bacterium | reverse complement strand
CGTCTCATGGTGAGCATGTGACTGCGTAGAGTCCTCTCCGTGCAAGTGATCAGGGTGGAAGGGGCCGTGGCGGGTGAGCACTGAATGGGCAACGGTTCCGCCGACAGCCGATCCGCCGACGGCGTAACGCCCGGGCATGCCCGGATGGCAGCCGCCTACCGTTGCCACATGGACGTCATCGAACTGCTGCCGCGCCTGTACTTCCTGCGCTTCCCGGTCGGGCACGCCTACCTGTGGCACGACCCCGACGGGCTCACCCTCATCGACACTGGCCTGCCCGGCTCCGCGCCATTGATCGCCGGGGCGATCCGCGAGGCGGGATACCAGCCCGCCGACCTTCGGCGGCTGGTGCTGACGCACTTCCACGGCGATCACATCGGCGCCGCAGCCGAAATCACCGGATGGGGCGAGGTAGAGGTGTCCGCACACCGGGCCGACGCGCCGTTCATACGTGCCCAGGAGGCCGGGCCGGGACCAGACCTGGCCGACTGGGAACAGCCCATCTACGACCAGGTCATGAGCCAGCTCCCGCCCGAACCCGTGGTGCCGCCCCGGATTGACAGGGAGCTGGAAGACGGCGACACGCTCAGCTTCGGCGACGGTGCCGTAGCGGTGGCCGTGCCCGGCCATACGCCGGGCAGTGCCGCACTCTACCTTCCCCGGCACCAGGTGCTATTCACCGGCGACACCGTGGCACGCAGCCCAGCCGGGCATGTCATGTGCGGCGTATTCAACGTCAACCGCGCACAGGCAGCCGCGTCGCTCCGGCGGCTGGCCTCCTTCGACACCGAGGTCGCCTGCTTCGGCCACGGCGAGCCGCTCACCCAAGGCGCCGCGGCCGAGCTGCAGGCCGCCGCTCACCGCCTGCCCACTGATACGGGCCAGCGCCCCCGCGACACGCCCGAGAATCAAGCGTGACCCCATCAATTCAGGAGCCAAGAATCGCTCAGAATCGGGCATCCAGCAGCAAAAGTTGTCCAGATAAACTGTGAGCGCGACGTCCGTGACGTGGCGAGGCCCGTTGTCAGGGGCACGCAATGCACCGCACTGGCTGTCGGCCGTCTAGCCCGAGTTTCCTGGCTAAGTTGATCTTGCTGGTGTTTCCGCAGGTGAGGATATGCGTTTGGCGGCTTATCGCCTATGACCTAACTGCGCGGTGCCCACTGTGCCAGGTTGAAGGTCTCGTGTAGCTGCCGCTGCTGGTCGCTGAGTTCGGTGGTCATCCGGCGGGCTTTGGGCCGGCCGCCGGCGGAGGGGTAGATGAGCACGGTCTCGCCGATGGCTGCGAGCTGGCTGAGCAGTTCGCGGACGGACATGTCCAGCCCGGCGTGCCGGGCTTCGCGGCGCATGAGGTGGGCGATCTGCAGGGCCAGGACGCAGGTGAAGACGTGGACGCGGATGTTGTGCTCGGTCCAGTGGTGCATCGGGGAGAAGGACACCACGTGCGGGTCTTTCATCTGGCGGAAGGAGAACTCGGCCTCGGACTGGGACCGGTAGCCGGCGACGACCTCCGGGACGGGCCAGTCGTCGTGATCGGTGATCAGCACGTGCTTGCCGAAGATTTCCTCTTCCAGGGCGGCGCGGGCGGCGGGGTCGGCTTCCCAGGTGAGGCGCAGGTCTTTGGGCTGGCCGCCGGTCAGCTGCCAGGTGATGACCCGGCGTACCCAGGGTTTGCGGGTGATTGACTCGATCTCGGCTTCTACCTTGTCCCGGCCGCGGCGGGTTTTGCCGCGGGCCAGGGTGGCGGCCAGCTCGCCGAGTTTCTTGCCGGCCTTGGCCAGCGTGGTGCCGTCAAACCCGCGAGCCTGGGAGGCGTGCAGTTCCGGGGAGTGGGTGAGGATGGCGCGCCGTCCGGTGCCGTAGACCTCGCGGCGGGTGTCGTAGGCGGTCAGCCCGCCGAACCGCTCCCGGTCGACGATGGTGCGCACGCTGGCGGGCAGGGCGGTCAGGTCCGGGCAGTCGCTCGCGGGCACCGACCCGACGTAGCGCAGGCCGGTACTTGCCAGGTGGGCGAAGTTGCCCTCCGAGTTCTGCCCGGCGTCGAAGACCACCGTCATGTCCGCGGCGCCGTCCGGGACGGCGGCCGCGGCGCAGACCGCCTGGTACTGGCTGAGCAGCTGGTCGATCATGGCGGGGAACTGGGTGACGTCAGGCCGGTCGCCGGGGTAGGCGTGCCAGGTCAGCGGGATCCCGCCGTCCCGGGTCACGACCAGGCCCAGGCCGACCAGCCGCAGGTCGGAGCGTTTCTGCTTGGCCTTGCCCCGCTGCGCCACCGGCGCCTTGCCGTTCGCGGTGTCGATGAAGGTGGCGAAGTTGGTCATGTCCAGCGCCACCGAGGAGCAGTCCACGCCGGATGCCTCCACGATGCGCACCGCGATCCGGCGGGAGATCTCCTCCAGCTGCACCAGGGTGACGGCGTGCATCGCGTCCCAGAACCGGCGGTGATCCAGCACCGGGGCCGGGACCTTGGTGAACCGGTCCGCGGCGGTGGTCTTCCACCAGTCCGCGAAGGCGGCCTTTGAGCACGGCGCGACCAGCCGGTTCAGCGCTGCCAGCGCCAGGTACGTCCCCGCGGGCGCTCCCGCGTCCGCCCGCCGCCCGCCGGTGACCTCGTCGATGATCGCGGCCACGCCGAGATCCCGCAGGACGCCCCAGGCCGCGGCCACATCCCCGAACGCCAGGTGGCGGGTCCGCCCGGGCAGCACGGCGGCCTCCCGGGCATCCAGCAGCGCCTCGATGTCGGCCGCGGTGCCCAGGTACCGCTCGGAGACCAGCTTCGGCTTGCCGTCCACCCAGCCCATCTCGCGCAGGTACCAGTACGGCTTCCCGCTGATCACCTTCTTGTACAGGCTCGCCATGACTTTAGGTCATAGGGCATCTGGCCGCCGGAAGCAAGCCGACACGCCGGATTACCGCAGGCCAGACCAGCCCGAGGACGGGCGTCAGGCCATCAAGATCGAACTAGCCCGGAAACTCGGGCTAGGGCCTCGGTGAACTGGCTGTTGTAGAGGGAGTAGTAGACGCCGTGGCGGCGGAGCAGGTCGGCGTGGTCGCCCTGCTCGACGATGCGCCCGGCGTCCATGACGATGATCGTGTCGGCGTTGCGGATCGTGGACAGGCGGTGGGCGATGACAAAGCTGGTCCGGCCCTGCCGCAGCCGGGACATCGCCTCCTGGATGAGGACCTCGGTGCGGGTATCGACGTTGCTGGTGGCCTCGTCGAGGATGAGGATGGCCGGGTCGGCCAGGAAGGCCCGCGCGATCGTCAGCAACTGCTTCTGCCCGGAGGAGATGTTGGACGCGTCCTCGTCGAGCAGCGTGTCATAGCCGTCAGGCAGGGTCCGGACGAAGTGATCGGCATAGGCGGCCCTGGCCGCGTCGATGATCTCCTCGTCTGTTGCTCCCTGCCGCCCGTATCCGATGTTGTCCCGGATCGTCCCGGCGAACAGCCAGGTGTCCTGCAGCACCATGCCGAAGCAGCGGCGCACCTGGTCACGGGTCAGCTCGCGATAGTCGATGCCGTCCAGGACGATGTGCCCGGCGTCGATTTCGTAGAAACGCATGAGCAGGTTGACCACCGTGGTCTTGCCCGCGCCGGTGGGCCCGACGATCGCGATAGTCTGCCCGGGCGCCACCTCAAGGGTGAAGTCCTCGATGAGGGGCTTGTCCGGCTCGTAGCGGAAGGACACGCGCTCCAGCGTTACCTGCCCCGCGACCTGAGACGGCCGACTCGCGCTGGGGCCCCGGTCAGCGGGGGCGCGCTCGGCGGCTTCCTCCGGCGCGTCCAGGAACTCGAACACGCGCTCCGCAGAGGCCAGTCCCGACTGCAGCATGTTCATCTGACTGGCGATCTGGGTGATCGGCATGGTGAATTGGCGGGAGTACTGGATGAACGCCGTGACGTCCCCGAGGGACATCCGGCCCGAGGCAACCCAGTAACCGCCCAGCACCGCGATCACCACGTAGTTCAGGTTGGCGAGGAACTGCATCGACGGCTGGATGACCCCGGACAGGAACTGCGCGCGGAAACTCGCCTGGTACAGGCGCCGGTTCTGGCGGCCGAACTCGTCGATGACAGGCCTGCGCCGGCCGAAGACCTGTACC
>DAIRVB010000478.1:3721-4109 GCA_036803065.1 Streptosporangiaceae bacterium | reverse complement strand
GGCTCGAGGCCGACCCGGTGAACGCCGCGCTGTTCGCCAGCGATCCGGTCAGTGCCCTGCGCCGCGCGCTGCCCGACCTGTCGCCCGACTTCTTCGACGGCTGGTCCTAATGCGTCGCAGTCGCAGCTGAACCCCACGACCTTGGCGGCCACCTGGGGCGCGGGAGGCGTCCAGCTGGCAGACGATGGCCCGGCCGGGGCTGTCTCGGCCGTCGCAGGCGATGGCGTATTCGATGATCTTCCCGGCCCGTGTTAAGGGACGGCCTCGAAGGCGCGGCCGACCCTGGTGGCCACCGGCCCGCTGCGAAACAGGCCGGTGCTGCCGCCGCCAGCCGATACCGGCAGCGCGAACCATGCGTAGCGCTGCACGTAGGACAGGCGATCCAGCA
>DAIRVB010000478.1:3349-3711 GCA_036803065.1 Streptosporangiaceae bacterium | reverse complement strand
ATCCAGCATCGCCGTCGATGCCCGCACGAATGCCGCCTGCAGTCGCTGGCCCGGGAAGCTCACCGGAGTGCCGAAATTCGCCAGCGCGAACTCAGTGAGCCAGATCGGCTTGTGATAGCGGGCATGGATCTGCTGCAGGTAGCTCTTCAGCTGGCTGACCGCCGGGCCGGTCGCGAAATCGCCCCCGTACCAGTGCACCGTGATGAAGTTGACCCGGTAGCCGCGGGCTGCGGCGCCGCTCATGAAGCGGTCCAGCCAGCCGCCCGGCGTGGCGGCGCCAGTCGCGACCGCGGGGCTGCCCAGTCGCATTCCCGTGGCCATCAGCCGGGGCCACAGGTTCAGCGCCTGGGAGACTGTCATAT
>DAIRVB010000478.1:0-3339 GCA_036803065.1 Streptosporangiaceae bacterium | reverse complement strand
GGCTCGTTGAATCCCAGCAGGAAATGACCGTCGTGCCGGGCCTGGCCGAGCGTGGCCGCGTTGACGCTGCCTGGCCCCCAGATCATCGGGACGAACTTCACCCCGTGCGGAGTGCTGATGCCCGCGTGGTTGGACGACCAGGTGTAGTACCAGGACCCGCCGGACTCTGCCAGCGCCTTTCCTGCGCCGTTGAATGTCCAGGCGCTGACTCCTTTCTTCGCCCTGGCCGCTGTCGGGGCCGCGGGCCGCGCCTTCCTGGTCGCCGGGCGAGGCAGGCGAGATGCCGGCCGGGCGACCGCCGCGGTGACACGACTGGTTGCCGCCGCAGGGCGGACGACCGCCGGCGGTCGTGCGGCGTGAGCGTGAACCACGGCGAATATGCCGGCGGCAGCGCAGCTGGCCGCCACCGAAACGACCGCGATCTTCGCCGGCACAGATGCGCCCTTCGCCAGCATTCGCACATGGCGTAGGCCGGGGGGCGCCCGGCGAAGCGCATGGTGGCCAGCGGAATGCGCGTGACGGCTGCCGATTCGCGGCCGGTCGCTCTGGGATCGCGCCAGGCCGCCCTGGTGCGGGCGGGCGTACCCGGCCTGGTGCAGCCGGGCATAGCCGGCCGCGGCGGCGGCCGGGACCAGGGGCAGGCCGGCCAGCAGCCGCTCGGCGGGAATCAGGCCGTCATGGTGGGCATTGCACTGCCGGCAGTCACGGGCGTGCCGGGCGATGCGCTTGCGCCACAGCGGGCTCGGTTCCTGATCCCAGCCCGCAATGGCGCTCGTCAGCTCATCGCACAGCGGGACCGCCGCCAGAGCACGGACGACGACCCGGCACGTAGTGAGCTGCTCCTTCATCCTCGCGACGCGCACCGCCGCGTGCGGTGGCGGCAGTCCGAGCGCGGCCGAGATCTCGCCGCGGTCAAGCTCTCCTGCCGCCTCCAGCCACCACACGGCCAGCAGCTCACGGTCGTCGGCATCCAGCCAGCGGGCTGCCTGCGCGGCCTCCCGGCGCTGGCCCGACAGGCCGAGCCGCAGGATGGTGACGTCCACGAAGTCGGCACCGGGATCCGCCACCTCCGGCCTGATCCCCTGGACGGGCGCGGCCTGCCGTGCCCGGCGATGATCGCGCACCTGCCGGATCGCGACGGCGACCAGCCACGAGCGAAACGCGGCGGGATCGCGCAGATCCCGCACGCCGCGCACGACCCGCAGCATGGTTTCCTGCACGACATCATCGACGTCGGCGTGGCCGTTCAGCGCCCGCCCGACGATGTTGTACGTCAGCGGCAGGTACTCGGAAAGCAGGCTGTCCAGCGCCTGCTGGTCACCCCGCTGGGCGGCAATCACCGTCTGCACGCCAGACTCGCTGCCTTGTGGCATCCGGATGGCACCTCGCGTTTCGTCGGAGCCCGTAGATGGAGACGCCGGGCGCCGCGGCAGATAACAGAAACTCCGCATCCTCATGATCTCGCGCGGCGCACCAGCCACGCCGGGTGGTTGACGCAACTGCCCCCATACCGGTGATGGCCGACAGCAGGGTCGGGTTTCTGTTATCCGGCCGTGCGGCCGGCGTCTCCCAGAGCAGGGCCCGAGCGCAGCCTGCACCGGGCAGGACGCGCTGATCAGCATGGGATGGACGGAATGGCTGTGCACAGAACGGCAAGACGCTCGCTACGGCGCGCGGCAGCGACTGTAGCGGCGGTGCCGGCCATAGCGCTGGTAGCGGCATGCTCATCGTCCGGCGGCGCCCCGGCCGCGGGGCCCGCGAACAGCGCGGTAGCGGTCGCCTCCATCGAGCGGGCGCCGAGCATTAGCGCGCCGTCGCAGGCCGCGGCCGCCCGGCCTGCCGCGGCCACCCGGCCTGCCGCCGCCGCCCGGCCTGCCGCCGCGCCCGGATCGCGCCGGGTGACCTTCGTCAACAAGGTCAAGCAGACGATCTGGGTGGCCGCCGCGCAGAATCCGGCCCATCCCCTGGCCACCACTGGCTGGGTGCTGCCGGCCGGGCACCGGTTGACGATCATCGTCCCGAACCACTGGAACGGCCGCTTCTGGGGCCGCACGGGCTGCGTCTTTCACCATGGCCGTGGCCACTGCCAGACGGGTGACTGCAATGGGCGGCTCCAGTGCACCGGCAACGGGGCCATACCCGCCACCCTGGCTGAGTACGACGTGGACGCCTGGGACGGCCTGGACTTCTACGACGTCAGCATGGTCGACGGCTCGAACCTGCCGATGTACATCAACATCACCAAGGGCCAGACCAAGGACAAGATCAGCCGCAACGGCTGCGTGCCGGCCGGCTGCACCAAGCCCGTCCGCTGCCCGAGCGCGCTGCGGGTGAAGGCCGGCGGGAAGGTCGTCGCCTGCGAGTCCGCGTGCGCGAGGTTCGGCACGGACCAGTACTGCTGCCGCGGCAAATGGGCGCCCCGGTCGGAATGCCTCCCGGCCAGGTGGCCGGTGGACTACGCCAGAGTCTTCAAGCGGGCCGAGCCGTACGCGTACTCCTACGTGGACGACGACGCCACGAGCGTCTTCACCTGCAAGGGCAGGTGCAACTACCGGATCACGTTCGGCATCACGCCACGCACATGAGCCGGGCTGTAGCGGGCCGGTCCGCCGCCGCGAGGGCCTGGTGGAGGGCCCGGAACTGCGGGCGGATCTGCCCGGCCTGGTAATCTTGCCATCGTGAGTGGTCAGGTGGGAGTGCTGACTATCACGGCCCGTGAACTTCCGGATCCGGTTGCGTCCCGAGGTTCCGCCCCATGAGCACGACCAGCACCACGCCGGGAGCGGATCGCCTCGCAGCCAAGACGGCCCGCCTGGCCGGCCAGGGAACCGGCATCGACGCCGCGGACGTCGGCCTGCTCGCCGCTGCTGGCAGCGACGGCGTCCTATGGCAGCACGAGGGCTTCGGGCTGGCCGGGCGCGGCGTCGCGCTGCGCATCGAGCTTCCTCGCGGTCTCGCGGACGCCGCTGCGGTCGCCGAGGTGGCCGGCCGCCTGGCCGCCATCCAGCGCAGCGACGACGTGACCGGACCGGGAACCGGGGCCGTAGCTCTCGGGGCGCTGCCGTTCGTGCGGGACGCGCCCGGGGCGCTCGTCGTCCCTCGCGTGGTGATCGGGCGCCGCGACGGCGAAGCATGGATCACCACTATCGCCGGGCCCGATGACGGCCCGTCCGCCGCGCGCCTGGCCGAGAGGATGGTCGCCGATGCCCTCGGCGGGTTCACCGATCCCCGGCCAGCGCCGAGCCAGTTCACTCTGACGTCGGTGATGGACCACGACGTCTGGGGCGGGCTCGTGGCCGGCGCCGTCGCCCGTATCGGCGACGGAGCGCTGGGCAAGGT
>DAIRVB010000477.1:0-4111 GCA_036803065.1 Streptosporangiaceae bacterium | reverse complement strand
GCCGTGATCCGCGCCGGGATGCTGCAGGCGGGCGGCGGCATGCTCGAGAAGCTGCTGGCCGCCGATCCTGGTTACCGGGGTCCCCGGGTGGCGTGCGGCCAGGGCCACGAGGCGGAATTCACCGCCTGCCGGGACAAGGTGATCGACACGGTGCTCGGGCCGGTGACCCTCACGCGCGCGTGGTATCACTGCGCGGCCTGCGGGCACGGCCTCGCCCCCCGCGACGCCGAGCTGGGGGTGGCGGGCGCGTCCCTGTCGCCGGGGCTGGCCGCGATGACCGACCGCGCCGCGGCCGCCGGGCCGTTCGCCAAGGCCGCCGGGCTCCTGGAAGACCTTGCCGGAGTGCAGCTAACCGCCAAGCGGGTCGAGAGAGCCGCCGAGGCTAGCGGCGCCGCGCGGGCTGCCGCGGTCCGGGACCGGGCCGCGCTGTTCACCACCCGGAAACTGGTGCCGCTGCCGCCGTCCCCGCTGCCGGGCAAGCTGTATGCCGTGATCGACGGCACAGGCGTGCCCGTGACCGCGACGGAGACCGCCGGGCGGGACGGCAAGGGAAAAGACGGCCGCGCCCGCACCCGCGAGGTCAAGCTCGCCGTCTTCTTCACCCAGGACAAGCTCGATGACAAGGGTTATCCCGTCCGGGACCGGGACTCCTCCAGCTACATCGCCACCTTCGAGCCCGCCGCCACGTTCGCGGGCCTGGTGGAGGCCGAGGGCATCCGCCGCGGCGCCGGCCACGTCCGCCAGCTCACGATCCTCGGCGACGGCGCGCCCTGGATCTGGAACATCGCCAGCAGCAAGTTCCCCGAGGCCACCCAGATCGTCGACCTCTACCACGCCCGCGAGCACCTGCACGACCTCGCGCGGTCTCTCGAATTCATGCTCGGGGACCAGAAAGACGCCTGGCTCGCCGCCCGCCTCGAAGACCTGGACTACGGCGACATCGACGGCATCTGCACCGCCGCCCGGGTATATCCCCTGGTTGGCGTCAAGAAGGAGGAACTGGACACCGACCTGGGCTACTTCGAGAACAACGCACCCCGCATGCGCTACCACTGGTTCAGATCCCGCGGGCTGTTCGTCGGCTCCGGAGTCGTCGAGGCCGGTTGCAAAGCGGTCATCGGCCAGCGCAGAAACTGTCCGGCATGCACTGGACCGTCGCCGGCGCAGACGCTATCACCACGCTCCGCTGCCAGCAGGCCAGCAGACCCGAAGACCAGGTCCGGTACGCAGCATGCAACCAGACACCAGCCGCCTGACCAGCCGAACCCGCTAAACGATCTCGGTCACCTACAAAACCGCGTGCGCCCGGGTGGCCGCGCCGTGGAGCGAGGCGAGACTGTCGTGGTCACCCGTGACGGGGTGCCCGTCGGACGTCTCGTGCCGGAACGGCGCACGTCAGCAGGCCGGCTTAAGGCTGCCCTGCGGGAGCACCCTGCCGGCGCGGGATTTGCCGACGATTTTGTGACGGCTCATGCTGACCCGCGGCAACGAATCGCATCCTGCTTACCGCCGATGCCAGGGCTGGGTTTGATCAGCTCACTGGCGTGCGTGCCGAGCATCCCCTGAATGGACCCGGACGCGCATTAGGGCCGTGGGGCCGCGTACCAGCGCCAGTCGGTCAAGCGAGACAGCCCGGGAAAGTCGCCGCGCCCGGTGGCCCACAGCAGAGTGGGCCACGGACTCGTTGTCACAGGAGCGTGCGGAAACAACCGGGCGAGCACCCGAGTGCAAAGATCTGCCGGCGGGTTCCAGGCCAGCCCCAGCCCTTGGGTGACGTCGTGCATGTGCACCAAGGTCTCTACGACCCCCATCGCAGCGAAGCCCTCGGCGTCCGACACGCCATGAACGTGGAAGGCTCGCACCTGCGGCGATGTCGTTCGCACCATGGCGGCCAGCAGGCCGCCGCAGGCCTCGAGTGCCTGCAAGAGACCCGCCGGCCCTGCCGCACGGTCCACGTAGATCGTGTTCTCCGGGCCGCCTGGCCTGCGGCTCTCGCATGCGAAGGGAACCCTGTCGGCCAGCGGCGGCGAAGCAGGACCCATCCGGGCGGCGTAGGCGAACAGGTCGTCACTGAGGTGCTCGATAGTTTCCCAGCAGTCCCATTCCAGCGAGCCGGCCTTGTTCTCCCACGCCCCGGCGGGCGCCTCACCCACAGTGCGGACAGCGAGCCGCACAGCGAAGCTGACATCGTCCGCGGTAACCGGAGAACGCGGCGATTCGCCATCAGATGGTCGCGACACGAGAAAAATCTAGCAAAAAGGAGCGAACCGGGTTCCTCGGGCGGTGGAGGCGAGGTACCCGAGCCACGTCTTGGGGTTCCCGTAGTCCTGGCGAAAGATCCAACGGATATGCCACTGACCTGCGGTTAGACGTGCCCGCTGATCGCGAAGGGCGCCCTGGCGCGTGTCCGTTAGGGGCAATGCCGGGTAGTTAAGGGCTGGGTGCGGCGGTCAAGCATTTCCGTCGGCGTGTCGCGGGTTGCCGTTCCGGGGGCTGCTGGAGCGTGATGCCGATCGCGGTGACCGGTGTGCTGTGCGCGGGCCGGTGCGGGTCGGCTTTGTTCCAGCGGGAGAGCGGGGATTTGACCTTGCGGACGCTGACCCGGGGCCGGCGGGGCGGGAGCAGGCCGGCAAGGACGGCGCGGCCGATGCGGCCCGGGCCCGGGGTGTCGCTGGTGATCACGCCGCTGGCTGCGGTGACGGTGCCGATGGCGGTTTGCAGGGCGATGGTGAAGCTGGCCCGGTCGGGGTCGGTGCCCGGCACGGTCTCGGCGGCCAGCACCATTTCGCGGCGGATCGCCTGGTAGAGGGCCAGCAGCGCCCAGATTTCCTGTTCCAGCCCGGCCGGGTCCTTTGATCGCAGGACCCGGCCTTGCAGCAGGGTGTGCCGCAGCGCCAGGTAGGCGACCTCGTGTTCCCAGCGCTCGTGGTACAGGCGGATCAGCGCGGCGGCCGGGTAGCGGCGGAAGTCAGTCAGCGTGGTGGCCAGCCGGTAGCGGCCGCAGTACCGGGTGCCGTCGGCGAGCGTGACGAGGACCTCGGCCTCGATGATCCGCACGGTCAGGGCGCCGATCCGGGACAGGAAGGTGCCGTCATCGAGCCGGGCCGCCGCCGGCAGGATGCGGGTGGACGTCAGCCGGGCCAGGAACTGGGCCTGCGTGGCGGCGACCGCCTCCAGGAACCCCGCGCCGTCGAAGCCGCGGTCGGTCAGCACCAGCATGTCCGGGCGCAGCAGGTGCAGCAGCTGGCCTGCGTAGCCGGTCTCGCCGGTGCGCGGGCCGAACACCGCGCCGATCAGCGCCCGGGTCCCGGTCTCCACCAGCGTCATCAGCTCGATCGCCGGGTAGCCGGTCACCCCGAGCGCGGCCTTCAGCTTCCCCAGCCAGGCCCGGTTCCGTTCCGTGTCCGGCACCTTGATCGAGGCGCAGCCGTCGAAGGCCACCGTCCGGAACCGGCCGAACCGCACCCCGGGCACAGACGGCTGGGCCACCGGGCCGGCCAGCACCTCGAACAGCGCCTTCACCGGCGCGATGCCGACCCGCCGGCGCAGGTCCCGCAGCGCCTTGCCCGACGGGCACGGCAGGCCCTGCCCGTCCAGCGCCTCGGTCAGCTTCTGCCACACCCCGCCGTACCCCAGTCCCGGGAACAACCCGAGCGCCAGCACGAAATACAGCCCGGTCCGCGACGGCAGGTCCCGCAGTCGCCGCTCCCGCGCCCAGGCCCCCTCCAGCACCGAATCCGCCAGCTCGAACGGCACCTGCTGCGTCAGCTCGCCCAGGTGACCGGGCGCGAACACCCCCGCCGCCACCGTGATCGTCCGGGTAATCGTCATGACAGCAGCACTGATGGCAGACTTACAGGGCAACGGAGGTCCTAGGCAACGGGTCGTCTTGGTCGATTCCCCGTCCTACCGGACCTCCGTTGCTCTGTCGCCGAGCCACGCCCGTAACAGCCAGATCACCCGAACCGCTTGACACCAACCGGCAAACCTTAACTACCCGGCATTGGGCTTAACCCGGGCTTTCACGCCGATGGAAAACGGGAATCCGACACAGGGGTAGGAAGTGCCCCTGAGCTGGAGCGATCGGGCCTGTCGAAGCTCCCGTCGGTCC
>DAIRVB010000476.1:0-4119 GCA_036803065.1 Streptosporangiaceae bacterium | reverse complement strand
TGTCATAGACCTTGTCCAGGGTCTTCAGCTCCCCAGCGGGCACGCCGGCCTGGCGCAGCGCGGCCAGCCAGTCCGCCACGGTGCGCGTGCCGAGCCCGGCGTTCAGAATCCGCTGCAGCTCGTCGAGGTTGCCCAGGCGCAGCGCATTGGTCGCGAACCGGCGGTCGGCCGGGTCCAGCCCGACCAGCGGGGCGAACCGCCGCCAGATGTCCTCGTTGCCCACCGCGAGAACCAGGGGGCCGTCCGCGGCGTCGAACATGCCGTAGGGCGCCACCGTCGGATGGTGATTGCCCGAGGGCCCCGGCACCTGGCCCGCAATCAGATACCGAGTCGCCTGGAACGTGTGCACGCCGACCTGCGCGGCCAGCAGTGACGTGGTGACGCGCTGGCCGAGCCCGCTGTGCGCACGTTCCACCAGGGCACCGAGCACGCCGATCACGCCGAACAGGCCCGCGCTGACGTCCGCGATCGGGACGCCGACCTTGACGGCCGGGCTCGCCGCCGTCCCGGTCAGGCTCATCAGCCCGCCCTCGGCCTGTAGGATCTGGTCGTAGCCGACCCGGTCTCTGTCGGGCCCGGTCTCGCCGAAGCCGCTGATCCCCAGCCGGACCAGGCGCGGGTTCAGCTCGGCCAGCCGGTCATCGCCCAGCCCCAGCCGGTCCATCACCCCCGGGCGGAAGTTCTCGATCAGCACGTCGGCCCAGCGCACCAGGGCCTCGACGAACGCGCGCTCGGCTGGGTCCTTCAGGTCGATGGCCACGCTCCGCTTGCCACGGTTGACCGACAGGAAATAAGTGCTCTCGGTACCGTCGCCGGCGGCCATGAACGGCGGGCCCCACTGCCTCGTGTCGTCCCCGGCTCCCGGCCGCTCTACCTTGATCACCTCAGCGCCCATGTCGCCGAGCAGCATCGCCGCGTACGGCCCGGCTAGCACCCGTGCCAGGTCAAGCACGTGCACGCCGACGAGCGGGCCGCTGGGGACATGGCGCTCGGCCGCTGGCCCCGGGAGATGGTTCACCGCCATCGAATCCTTTCTCCTCGGGCTCCCGCCGCGGTCCCCGCAGGCGGGACCTGGCCCGCCGCGCGTGGGCGCAGCGGCGGGCCAGCGCCCGGCGGCTGGTTATGGCGTCGCTGCGGCGAGCGCGCTCGCCGTCATCACGGAGATCTGGGTCTCCACGCCCGCGGTCGTGGACTGGAAGGCGCCGTACGGGCCGAACGTGTTGTTGTACTTGTTGTAGTCTAGGCTGCCGCTCGCCCCTTCGTAATTGATCTTCGTCCCGGCCTTCAGGAGCTTCAGGCAGGACGAGTACGTGTAGCACGCGGTGCCCGGCGGGTTCGTCACCTTGGCCATGTCCTGAGCGGCGGTCGTGCCGTTGGTGGTCTTCGCATACTGGTCGGCCAGCGCGAGGGAGATGACCGCGTCATAGGCGTAGTTGGCGTTCGCCAGCGGGCCGGCTGACTTCTGGCTGGGGTAGAGCTTGTTGAACAGGCCGGTGAAGGCGCTCGTGGCCAGCCCGGAGATGGAGGTCCCGTAGATCGAGGTCAGCTCCGCGTGCGCGGTCGGGTAGCCGATCGCCTTGAGGTAGTCGCTGCCACTGGTGACGTCGGTGCCGACCCACGGGATCGACTGCCCGCCGAGCTGCTTGAACTCCCGGAACAGGACGGCCGCGGTCGGCGGGTCCTCCTGCGTGAAGATCACCTGCGGGTGCGCGCTCAGCGCCGCTTGTACCTGGCTGACGTAGGACGTCTGGTCGGGGGTCACGATGATGGTCTTCAGGATCGTGCCACCCAGCTTCGTGAACGTGTCGGAGACCGGCTTGAGGAACGTCTGGGCCGCCGGGTCGGAGTAAAACAGCATGACGGCCCGCTTGTAGCCCTTGTTGTGCGCGTACAGCGCCATGGCCACGCCGAGCTGCGAGTCGGACGGGCTGTCCCGGAAGAAGTACTTATCGGCCTGGTGGTCGCGGGCCGTGTCGCCACCCTGGAACTCATCCACGATGTGGTTGGAATCCAGGATCGGCTCCACCCCGTTGATCTCCTGGGTTTCCGGGCCGATCACCCCGCTGATGTTCTTCGTCAGCATCTGGTTCGCCGCGGTGACGCCGTCAGCGACATCGCAGCCGGTGTCACCGGTCACTAGCTGGACCTTGCGGCTCAGGACTCCGCCTGCGGTGTTGATCTCACTCTGGGCGACCTTGGCTCCCTGGATCATCGCCTGGCCGAGGCTGGCCAGCCGGCCCGTGAAGCAGGAAAGGACGCCATAGGTGACCGGGCCGGATGAACTGCTGCTGCTGCTCCCGCCCGATCCGTTACTCGAGGACGCACAAGCGGCCAGCAGGACGGCTGCCGCGCAGGCGCCGACTGACCTGCTGATCATGGGATGTTTCACGGTGGTTCTCCTCTATCCTGTGCGAGCCGTCCGGCGGCACTGCCGGACGGCTCGTGCGGTGCCCGGCCCTCAGGCTCGCGGGGTCAATTCATGCGGCCGACGTAGAGCTCCACGACCGTCTCGTCGTGCAGCAGATCCTGTGCGGGACCGTCCAGCCTGTTGCGCCCGAGCACGAGGATGTAGCCCCAGTGCGCATGGCGAAGTGTCCGCCGGGTGTTCTGCTCGACAACGCAGATCCCGACGCCAGTTGCGGCGATCTTCTCGATCTGCTCCCAGAGCGCTCCCTGGAGCAGTGGCGACAGCCCGGCGCTCGGCTCGTCGAGCAGCATCACGGCGGGCTCGAGCATGAGTGCCCGGGCCATGGCGAGCATGCTGCGCTGGCCTCCGCTGAGCATCCCCGCCCGGCGGCGCAGCGACGCGCCGAGGTCGGGGAAGAGCTCGCACAGTTCGCCGATGCGCTCACTCACGCCGTGGCGGCGCGTGTACGCGCCCATTTCCAGGTTCTCCCGGACAGTGAGATCGGGGAAGACGTTGGAGACCTGGGGGACATAACCCAGGCCGCGCTTGACGAGCTTCTCCGGGGACATGTTCGTGGTCTTCTCGCCCCGGACGTACACCTCGCCGCCCGATGCCTTCAGCACTCCGCTCAGCGCCTTGAGCAGCGTGGACTTGCCGGCGCCGTTTGGCCCGACGATTGCGGTGATCTTCTTCGCGTAGACGGTCAGCGAAACGTCCTCGATGATCGGCGGGCCGCCGTAGCCGGCCGTCACCCCCTCGGCGCGCAGCACCACCCCGGGCGCGGGCTCATTCATGGCTCAGGTCCATCCCGAGATAGGCGTCGACCACCCTGGGGTTGTCGCGCAGGCCGGAGAAGGGCCCCTGCGCGATGACCTCGCCAAGATCCATAACGACCACCCGATCGCAGGTCTTCTCGATGAACGGGAGATTGTGCTCGACGACGATCACGGTGCGGCCCTCGGCGGCGAAGTGCCCGACGGCCTCACCGATCCGCCCGCCGAGCACCGGATTGACGCCTCCCATCGGCTCGTCCAGGACGATGAGGCGGGGCTCAGCGGCCGCGATGCGCGCGAATTCGAGCAGCCGTTTCTGGCCGCCGCTCAGCCGCACCGCACGCTCGTTCTTCAGATCCGCCAGCTGGAAGCGCTCAAGGATGGCCCTGACCTCGACCCGGTCCGCCTCCTCGGCGCGGCGGATCCGGCGGGCCTGGGTCATCGAGCGCCAGAGGGACTCGCCGGCGAACCGGCGCCGCGCGAGCAGGACGTTGTCCATCACGGTCAGGTTCCGCCACTCGCGCGGTGTCTGGAACGTCCGGATCAGCCCGAGGCGGGAAATGACCTCGGGGCGTTTCCCGACCAGCTGCTGGCCCGCGAACCTGATGCTGCCGGAGTCGGGCTGCCCGAAGCCGGACACCAGATCGACCACCGTGCTCTTGCCTGCGCCGTTCGGCCCGATCAGGCCGACCACCTGGCCTTCGGCGACCGAGAACGTGCACTCCCGGACGGCATGAATGCCGCCGAAGGATTTCGTCAGGCTCTCGATCTCGAGCAGTGCCGGGCTCACTGCGCGCTCCCGTCCTCGGCCGCGCCGGTGGCGACAGCCGGCGCGGGCCCAGCGGCCGGGCGGCCGGCCGATGCGGCGGCGGCGCGCGCCCGCAGCGGCCCCAGCCGCGCCCCCAGCCCAGGTCCCCGGTCCACCCCAGGCCCCCGGTC
>DAIRVB010000475.1:0-4131 GCA_036803065.1 Streptosporangiaceae bacterium | reverse complement strand
GGTCAGCGCCGAGGTGAGCCGACTGGTCGCCGCGTTGGGCCCGGAACTTGCGATCCTGTGCGCGGCGCCCGTCGCCGAGGTAAGCCGGGTCGGCGGCAGTTTGCTTGGCGAGGCCGTGGCCAGGCTGCGCCGCGGTGAGGTGACCAAGGATCCGGGTTACGACGGCGAGTACGGCTCGATCCGCCTGTTCCGCGGCCGGGAACTGGACGCCGCCGGTGCGCTCTTCGAGATGCCAGCCCCGCCCGAGCAGACCAGGACAGATTCAGCGCAACGGCGTCCCCAGGATTCAACTGCCGCGAACTCAGCGGCCGCGCCTTCCTGGATAGCCGCCGCTACATCGTCTCGTGCGGCTGACCCTCGGGACGATTCACCGGGGTCGGGTGAGTGGCGGGCGGTGTCCGTTGGGGAGGGTGGTTCTCTGCTTGATGGGCTCGACCCGGAGCAGCGGGCGGCGGCTACCGCGGACGGCCCGTTGATGATCATTGCGGGGCCCGGGACGGGAAAGACGCGAACCCTCACGCGCCGGATTGCCGCCGCGGTCACGCACCGAGGTGCGGCGGCCGAATCCTGCCTCGCGATCACGTTCACGAGGCGGGCAGCTGAGGAGATGCGCCAGCGACTGACCTCGCTGATCCCGGGGCAGGCCCCGCGGCTGACCGTGACCACCTTCCACGGGCTGGGCCTGATGATCCTGCGGGAACAGCACGGACGCGCCGGGTTGTCGGCGGATTTCGGCGTTGCCGATGAGAAGGCCCGGCAGGCGGTCGCCGTGGAACTCGCCGGGTCCCCGCGCTCGGGCCGGGCCCTGCTCCGCGACGCGGCCAGCGACCCGGCCCGGCGCGACCTGCTCAGGAAGGCACTCACGGCCCGCGACCTGGTGGATTTCGACGGCCTGGTGGAATTGCCGGTGGCTCTGCTCCGCGAGGAGCCGTCGATCGCGTCGGCCATGCGGCGCCGTTGGCCGAACATCAGCGTCGACGAATACCAGGACATCGACGCCATGCAGTACGCCCTGTTGCGGCTGCTGAGTGCTGGCTCAGGCGGGAGTGGCACGCACGGGGATGGCGCGGGCCTGACCGTGATCGGGGATCCTGATCAGGCGATCTACGGGTTCCGTGGCGCAGACGTGGGGTTCTTCCTGCGCTTCGCCGAAGACTATCCAGGGGCTACGACGTTGCGGCTGACCAGCAACTACCGGTCCAGCCCCGCCATCGTGGCCGGAGCGTTGCAGGCGGTCGCGCCCAGCACGCTCGTTCCGGGCCGGGTGTTGCACGCGGTGGCCGCCGCCCCCCTGCCCGACCGCTCCGACCGCTCCGACCATGATCGCGGCGGATTCGCGTCAAAGAGGACCGCGAATCCTCCGCGATCATGGAACTCTGGGCCGGCCGCCACGATCACCCTCCACGAGGCTGCGGATGAGCACAGCGAGGGCGCCTGGATCGCGGAAGCCATCGACCGCCTGCTGGGTGGCTCGTCGTTCCACTCGCTGGATAGCGGGCGCGCGGATGGCAACGGCCACGCTGGGATCAGCCTGGCCGATATCGCCATCCTGTATCGCACAGACGCCCAGGCGGCCCCGCTTGGCCGGGCGCTGACCCGGGCTGGGCTCCCGTTCCAGAAGCGCTCACACGATCTGCTGGAGCGCCGCACGGGGGTTCCTGAGATCGTCCATGAGATGCGGCTGCTGGCCGCGGACGCTGTGGACAGCACCCCTTCGGGCCTGCTGGTCACGGCGACCGGGCGGCCGGTCACGACGGCCCAGGACCCCGCGGTGGCGCCGACCGCGGGCCGGACCGTGTTCCGCCGGCTGAGCAGCGCCGTGGATAGGCTCGCGTCGCTTTCCGGAGGACCTGGTGGGACCGCGGTGGACATCCGGGCCGCCGGAGAGGTCCTCGCGCCACTGGCCCGTCGCTGCGGCGACGACTTGGCGGCCTTCCTCACTGAGATCTCGCTCGGGGCGGAGGCGGACGCCCTCGACCCCCGCGCCGATGCGATCACCCTGCTGACGCTGCATGCCGCGAAGGGCCTGGAGTTCGCGGTTGTGTTCGTGGCTGGCTGCGAGAGAGGCCTGCTGCCCCTCTGGTTTCCCGGAGCGGATCCCGGAGCTGGCGGCGAGGCAGGCTCCGGAGCTGGCGGCGAGGCGGCCCCCCGACCTGGCCGCAGGGCAGGCCCCGATCTGGCCGAAGAACGGCGACTGCTGTTTGTCGGCATGACCAGGGCCCGGACGCACCTGCTGCTGACCTGTGCGGCGCGCCGCAGGAGGCACGGGGCCGCGGCCGAGGGAGGCCCGTCCCCATTCCTGGCCGCGATTGAGCCGCGCCTGCTTGACCGGTCGGCACCAGCGCGCCCACGCCTTCCGGCGGAACGGCAACTCCGCCTTCTTTGAGTATCCCCTGAGGGACCGGTGTGCCAGTGAGGCTCGTGCACTGGTGAGCTCGCGAGCCGGTAAGGCTCGTGAGGCCCGTGGACCAGCGAGGCTCGCGGACTGGTGGGCTCGTGAGCCCGGGAGAACCCCCCAGGAGACGACGGTGCGCCCGAAGAACCTCCAGAGGGTGACCAGAGGCCCGGGGAACCCCCTGAGGATGACGGTGGCCCGGGAGAACCCCCAGGAGAACCCGGCCCAGGCCCACAGGATGCTGGCGAGGCGCCAGACGGGCGGACACCAGGTCCTTTACCTCTTTGCTGAATTCGGCTGCCATACCGATCTCCATTCCGGGGGGGCGTCAGCGCTTCTATCGTCTTAGACGTTAGGGCTTCATCACCGGTCCCTCGCTGGCCAGGACGCACGACGGCAGCGGCTGGTGCCTGATGTGGCACTGCCAGAGCGCCCAGGACTGGTTCGGGTTGTAGACGTGGCCGGCTGGCCGCGACAGGGCGAACGACCCGGCGACGGTGAGCACCAGGACCAGGATGGCGGCGGCGAGCAGGCGCCGGCCGGCCAGCTCGACGACGCGGCACGGCGGCCGCTCCCGGTGGGCCTGTGTCAGCGCCACAGGCTCCGCATGAGGGTGCGGGTGACGTACCGGCGGGCCAGGCGCTTGCCGAGGACGCCGGGGCCGCGCCTGGCGGCCTGGTAGTCGCCGATCGTGCGCTGCCCGAGGTACATCGAGCGGCGGATCTCTTCGAGCGTGTGATCGTGGCTGCAGCTGGCGCAGGTGAAGCCGATTCGCTGGGTCATGGCGTGATCCCTCCTTAGGTGCTTGATGTGGCCACTGCCAGAGCGCCCACGACTGGCTGCACCAGGAACGGGCGGCATGGGCCGGGCTGCGGGTCGTCGTGGGCGTGGCGCAGGTCCCAGCCCGCCATGTTCCCCGCCGTGTGCTCGTCGAGGTGCTCCAGCCAGAAGTGCCGGGTGCGGTCGCCGAGCGCGAGGGCGAATCCCGCCGCCCATGCCCGCTCGCGCAGGGCGGCGTGGCAAGCCTGCACAGGACGGCCCTGGTGAGGCGCCAGCGCAGCGTGCCCGCAGCCTCGCGGATCTTCCACAGGCGGAAACGCAGGCCGCGGGGCCGCGGGCCGTCTGGATCACCGGGTGGTGGCGGGGGAACCACGGTCAGGGCGCTCACCGCTGGCCCCCGCCCACGGCGTGCAGGTGCCGGGGCACGGGCAGCGCCTCGACGGCCGCCGCGCCCGCCGCGTTGTCATACGCCGCATACCCGGCCGTGGTCTCCGGCGAAATGTGGCCCATCAGCTCCTGCACTGCCCGGATGTCGTGGCTGGCCTTGTAGGTGCGGGTTCCGAAGCGGTGCCGTCCCTGGTGCAGGGTGGCGTCTATCCCGGCGTCGTGCAGGAAGCCGCTCGCCAGGTGCGAGATCAGCGCCGGGGAGTTCGGCCCCGGCTGCCCGTCGTTGCGGCGGAACGCGTACCCCCGTGCTGGCAGCCTCGCGGCGGCCAGCTCGGCGAGGACGAACGCGGACAGGGGAACGAGCCGGGCCCGCCTGCCCTTCGTCGCGTCCGACGCCACCATCAGCACGGGCGGCTCCGCCGTGTCGAGGATGTTCTCCCGGCGGAGGTAGGCGATCTCCTTCGCCCGCAGCCCGCACCACGCCGCATCGTGTCGGCCCGTATCCGCCACGTCCGAACCGCATCACAAATGGACCAGCATCCGCGTGTTGCCTAGGGTGTTTGGCTTCA
>DAIRVB010000474.1:0-4136 GCA_036803065.1 Streptosporangiaceae bacterium | reverse complement strand
CCCGAGCCGGGTCCGGTCCAGGCGGGCAGTGGCGCGGAAGTATGCGCCGTCGCCCTCGGCGCGTGCCTCGCTCACCCGGACCTGGATCGTGTCGGTGGCGCCGTGTGCGCTGACTGATCCGTCCACGATCCAGCTGTCGTGCTCTGCGCGGGCGCCTGTTCCGGTGAAGGTGATGTCGGGGAAGCGGCCTGCGTCGAGCAGGGCCGGGGAGGAGACGTCCCGGTCCCGCCGGGCGTTGCCCGAGTCGTAGCTCGATGCGTCGATGGTTGCCCTGGCGGTGCAGGCGGCCGGGTCCTCGGCGATGCAGACCTCGCCGTCACGGATCCGGAAGGTGCCCTTCACGGTGAAGAACCCGAACATCGCCCTGGCGCTGGCGCGGATAGTGCCGCGACCAGATTCGAGGCGGTAGCGACCGGGCGGCGGGGGTGCAGGTGCCTGGGAGCTCGTTGAGGTCTTCTCGGTCATGGTGTTGCGTCCTCCTTGTCGTGATGGTCAGGGTCTTGGCTGGCACTGGCCAGCAGCGTCCGCAGCGCAGCGGCGTACTCCTCCAGGGCGAGCCGGCCGGCGGGGGTGAGGGAGAGCCAGGTGACGGGGGTGCGCCGCCGGTAGGCCTTGGTGACGCGGACGTAGCCGGCGTCTTCGAGCTTCCTGAGGTGGGTGGCCAGGTTGCCGGCGGTCATGCCCGCCAGTTCCTGGAGGCGGGGGAAGGTGATCCGGTCACCGTCGGCCAGCGTGGCCAGGGTGACGGTCACCCGCAGGCGGGGCTGCGCGTGGATGACCGGGTCCAGGGCCGGCAGGGCTGGCTGGCGGGCAGGTTCCGCGCTCGCGGGCGTGTCGGTGCTCATGGCTGCGGCCGGGCGCGGCGGGCCCGGGCCAGGATGAACACCGCGGCGGCCAGGAAACCGCCACCGCCGGCCAGGGCCAGTACGGCGAAGTTCGCTGGCCAGCCGGCCTGCACGCTGCCTGCCCCCACGGCCAGCATCCAGGCCCCCAGGCCGTACTGGACGCGGTCGGCGAACAAGACACCGCCGGCGAGGTACAGCACTCCGGCGACCACCGCGGAGCTTCCCGGCCATAGCAGCGGGGCGAGCGACGCCGGGAGGCCATGCTGGGACAGTCCGATGTTCAGTGCGAACACTCCGGCGAAGGCCAGCAGCCAGCTCCAGCCGTACCTGGCGCCGGCCGTGCGCGACGGCCCCTGCACCCCCCGGCCCCGGCGAGCCATCTGGGTGACAACCCCCGCTATGGCGACAGCTGAGAGCGTGACAAGGACTACGGCCGCCGCCCAGAGCGGCAGGAAGTGCCACCGGGCGCGGGATGAGGCGAAGTAGAAGGCGCCGAAGCCGAGCGCCCACGCCACACCCCAGCTGACGAGGATCCGTGCCGGGTCGACGTAGAGGTCCCGGGCTGCGCCCTCGTGCTGGGTCCTGATCAGCTCCAGCAGCTCTTGCGGTGAGGGCTCCTCGCCCGCTGCCAGTGGCTGAGGAGAGCCGAGCGCATCGGGGTCATCCATCAGTACTCATCTCCACATAGAACTTTGATTTTAAAACTAGTTTGACTCTAGCTTGCCCGGTGGCCCGGCGCAAGCGCTGGTCACCGGGGCGCTGCGGCCCGGCCTGATGGTTCAGGACGCGGCCCAGGCGGGCGCTCACACCCAGGCCGCCTCCCACAACCGCGCTCGCGCCTGGTCTGGATCAGCCCGCCATCTGGCCGATGAGCCGCCCGCTGGGCCCGCAGACCGAAGGAAGCCGAGGATGACGTGGCTGAAGAGCGCGGGCTTGCTGAGGTTCCACAGGTGTCCCTGGCGGGCGCCATCCACAGCCGGGCGCGGGGAATGCCCGGTGCGATCACCTCGGCGGGAGTGAGAAGCCCGCGCGGTCCCGGGCGCTTCAGAGGACCAGGGTTGGTTCAGCGATGCCCGCAATCCCGTCGGCTGGATCCTGATCTGTGCCACGTTGTTGCTGACGCTCAGCACCCGCCGGCACTCTCGCTGAAGCTCCCATGCCGACGGACCCCGACACCGGTCGGCTGGCGCGAAAACCAAACAACCGGGCCGCCGCGACGAGCAGCGATCATCGGTTCTCAGTTCCACCGAGTGCAGGTGTTTGGCTCCCGCCCCGTCATTGTCCGGGGCGGCCAGAACCCGTCAAGAGCGCCTTCGGCGTCGGCTTCGCCGATCGTCGACTCTTGACAGAACCTGTCCGCAGTCCCGGAGTTCGCAGCTATCAGGAGCCGGGGGAGGACTGAGGGCCGAGGAAGTGGCCAAAGACGATTGACGCTTAAGCGTCAAGGCCCCAGTGTCAGTCAGTTGTCTTCCACCCAAGGTCACCGCCGGCACGGTTATCTTGGGCCGGCGGGCGAGCCGCTCCTCCAGCTCCTCGTAGGCCGGGTCGCCCACGGCCAGGCCAAAGTCGTGGCGGTAGGCGTGGATCACCACGTCCACGAAATCCGGATTGTCGAACGACGCGGCCGTCCGCTCGAAGATCGCCTCGTCGAAGCGCCGGTTGGGCGACCACTGCCGCCAGAGCATGCGGCACAGTTCCCAGCGGTAGCCGGCGAGGCATTCGCGGCCCCGCTCCGTCTGGAACAGATGCTGGTACCAGACGGCGTGCTCCATCGAAGGATCGTAGGCATGCTTCAGCCTCTCGACGTTGATCACGTCGTAGCTGGCCAGCGAGATGAGACCCGCCACGCGCTCGGGCCACAGGGCCGTGACGACGCAGGAGGCCAGACCACCCCAGTCGTACCCGGCGAGGATAGGGGCCACGAGGCGCAAGGCACCGAGAAGCGCCACCAGGTCGAAACCGAGCGCCGCCTGTTGCCCGCTCCGCTGCGTGTCGGCGGACAGGAAACGCGTCGGGCCGTAGCCGCGGAGGTAGGGACGGATGACGCGCGCGCCCCGGAGCGTCAGCAGAGGAACAACCTCATCGTAGGCATGCACGTCGAACGGGAACCCGTGCGACAGGACGACCGGCCAGCCATCGGGAGGGCCATCCTCCAGATAGCTCACCGCGAGAACGCCTGCGTCGATCGTCTTCACATCTAGCTTCTCTACCATTCGTTCAACCACCATGCAGCCAGGTCACAACCGAGGGGGTTACTAGTTCGATCCCACCATCGCCCACCTGGCACAAGGCCCGGCCCACAGGCCGACCAAGCCTGGATGCATGTCTGGTTTTCGCCCGGGTGTTATGTCTCCCGGCGGCATCGGCCCCAAGGGCGGCGATCCCATTGTGGTGCGGCTGGTCATGCGGATGGGTTGTGGAAGTAGTGGCCCTTGTCGAGGTCGTCGATGAGCCCGGGCTGGGTCGGGTGCCATCCCAGTAGCTCGCGGGTCAGCGTGCTCGAGGCCGGGCTGTCGGCGGCGAGGAAGTGGGCCAGCCAGGTGAAGTGCCCGGCTGCGTCCTCGGGAGAGATGGAGACCACGGGGAGGTCGAGATGCCGCCCGGTCACTTCGGCGATGTCGCGGATCGGCACGCCCTCGTCGGCGACCGCGTGCAGTGTCGATCCCGCCGGGGCGTTCTCCAGCGCCAGGCGGAAGAGGTGCGCGGAGTCGAGGCGGTGCACGGCGGGCCAGCGGTTGGACCCGTCGCCGATGTAGCCGGAGACGCCTTTGTCGCGGGCGATGCCGACCAGGGTCGCCATGAAGCCGTTGTCTCCGTCGCCGTGATTGGTCGGCGGGAGCCGCACGACGGAGGAGCGGACGCCGCGGGAAGCGAGGGAGAGCACCAGCTCGGCAGTGCCGTGCCGGGTCTGCGGGCCGCTGCCCATAGCGGCCAGCGCCGGGTCGGGATCATGCCCGTCCTGTTCGGTCGCCACCCGCCCCGGTGTGAGCCCGAGGGTCCCGGAGGCGATGGCGAACGGCCGGTCAGAACCGGCGAGCGCGTCGCCGAAGGTCTCGACGGCGCGGCGGTCCGCATCGGCAGCGCCCTGGAAGTCCCCCGTGAAGGCGAGGTCGTGCTTGAACGCGAGGTGGATCACGCCGTCCGACGCGGCAGCTGCATCCCGCAGGCTGCCGGGATCATCAAGAGTGCCGCGGTGCACCTGTGCCCCGGCGGCGGTGAGGGCGGCGGCCGAGGCGTCCGAGCGGGCGAGCCCGGTGACCTGATGGCCCGCGCCGATGAGCTCGGGTACGA
>DAIRVB010000473.1:0-4170 GCA_036803065.1 Streptosporangiaceae bacterium | reverse complement strand
TGCCTGCACGGGCGGGAGGGCCGCAGGGACATGGCGGCATGCCTGCACGGGGCCTGGAGGGCCCACAGGTATGGATGCTCCGCGCGGCGGGGGGTGGCCAGCCTGTGGCGGTGGCCAGCCTGCCGGGTGGCCGGGTAGCGCGGCGGGTGTGAGCGCGCTGGCGGGGGCCTACTGTCGTGGAAGTGGCTGGTTGACCGCCGGGATGGCCGGGGCGGGGTTGTCGTTCACCTCCTGCTGTGCGGCGAGCAGGCCGGCCTCGGCGGCAGCGAGCTGCAGCCTCGTGTTGCCGTAGGGGTAGCGGGCCGGCTGCGCCGAGAACCGGAACGCGGAGGTGAGGTCCCCGCAGGTCTGCCGCCGCCACGTGCTGATGTTGGGCTCGCGGACGCCGAACCGGGCCTCGATGAAGCGAATCAGCGACGTGTGATCGAACACGTCGGAGCAGACGAATCCTCCGGCCTTCCACGCCGTCGGGTCGCTGAAGCCCCGTACCCCCGGCATGGTGCCGAAATAGTGGTCGAAGCTCCGGTTCTCCTGCATCAAGATCACGATGTTCTTGATATCGGTCAGTCTCGCCTTCGGCGGGTTGGCGAGTGTCTCCACGAGCGCCTTCCGCAGGTTGAGCGGCAGCACCGCCGCGCCGAAGCCTGCGCCGGCCATCGCGGTGGCGCTGGTCAGCAGCCGGCGCCGAGTAACGACGGGCCCAGTGCTTACTGACAGGAGCGCAGCGGTGCCTGATGCGGTCGCGGCTGGCGCGGGCGCCTGCGGGCCGGGTAGTGCAGGTGTCTGCGGGCCGGGTAGGGCCGGTGTCTGCGGGCCGCCTAGCGCCGGTGTCTGCGGGCCGGCCGGGGCTGGTGCAGCGGTCCCTGACGTGGCAGGCAGAGCAGGGTCAGCAGACCTGTGCCGCCGCAGGCGCTCGCCGATAAGGCCCAGGCCGCCGAGGCCGATCACGAGCGCCCACCAGGCGCCCCGGGGAACTCCGGCCCCGCCTGGCGCTGGCGCACCGCCGGGCGGCAGCAGCGCCGAGGTCACGCTGGCCGAGCCGGGCGGGGCGAACTCGACGATCCGGCCGTTGCCGCTGTCCGCGACCCACGCCTGGCCGCTCGCGGTGATGGCCAGGTCCTGGGGGAAGGCTAGGTCCTCGCTGGCGTGGCCGACGTTGGCCTGCAGCCCGAACTCGGTGTGGAAACTGCCGTCGGGGTTGAACACGGTCACCCACCCGTAGTCGGGCTGGGCGACATAGATCCGGCCGCCGGGCCCGACCGCGAGGCCGCCCGGATTCGACAGCGCGCCATATCCACTCTGGGTGGAGCCGAACTCCCGTAGCTGACTGCCTGTCGCGGAGAACTCATACACCGCGTTGCCGGCGGCGTAGCTAGGGCTGGAGACCCACAGATCGCCCGAGGCGCCGAGGGTGACGCCGTAGGGGGTGGGCACTGAGATGGATGCCAGGTAGCCGCCGGATGCCGAGAACACCTCTATCCGGTTGTTGGCCTGATCGGCGACGTAGATGTCGCCCCCGGGCGCCGCCGCGAGATCCTGCGGCTGGTCCAGCTGGCCGTTGCCGGAACCTGGAGAGCCGAACGCCCGCAGTTCGGCGCCGTGCGGAGAGAACTCGACGATCCGGTTATGACCGGTGTCGGACACCCAGACGCCGCCGTCGGGTCCGTTCGCCGTCGGGCAGTGACCGCCGCCGGGCGGCCCCTGGGTCACTTCCTGCTGGCGGCGTAGCCGAGCAGCGCCGCGAGCGTGAGCGCGCTGCGAGGCGCGTAGGCGATGCGCCACAACCCGCCATGCGCGGCCCCGTGCGCCTCGTCCTGCCAGGGGTGGGGATGCGCCGGGCCATCCTCGGTATGCAGGTCATGGACCAGCAGTGCGGCCATGAGCACCCGGGTGGTGGCCGGTTCGAAGACCTCGACGCCGAACCGGTGCGCGCCGGCGTACGCGGCGGCCAGCGCCCGGTTCTTCAGGACCGACCGGGTGCGGGTCGGCGGGGCGACGTTCATCGACACTGTCGCGCCGCCGTCGCGGGCGACTGTGGCCCGCCAGCGTTGCACCCGCTTGGCCAGGGCATAGTTGGGGCCCTGCTGCGCCACCAGGCTGTCGTTGATGCCGGGGTCGGCGCCGGGCGGGTAGGCGCGGCGGAGCAGTCGCCCGCCGGACATTGCCCGCAGCGGCGGGCTGGCGAGCTTGGTGGCCCACGACCGGGTCGCGTAGGCGTGGACGGATTGAGCGACCGCGTCAGCCGGGACCGTGAACACATCGGTCGGCGTCGCGAGGAACGCGAGCGCGACATCGTCGCGCCAGGCCTGCAAGCGAACGGTGAGCGCGTCGACGGCGGCGGAGACGCGCACATTGGCCGCGCCGTCGGCGTAGACGTAGTTGCCCAGCACCAGCGGGCCGTCCACGGTGGCGAGCCAGTCGGCTGCGGCGGGGACGTCCCCGGTCAGGTCGAGGCCGGCCCGCTGCGCGAGGACTTCGTCGCTCGCCCCAGGTAGCTCCCCCGTCTCCGCGGCGACAGGTACGAGAAGCGTCCCGCCGCTGCGCCGCGCCATGTCGAGGACCCGCTCCCAGATGGCGGGACGGGGCACGTCAACGCCGATCACCTGGGCCCCCCAGTTCAGCAGCGCGGGCAGCGGGCCCACTTCGGCCCCCGCTCCGAGCACGACGACCGTGCGGCCGGGCAGCCGGAGCCAGCCCGGATGCGCCGCAACGGTCCGGACGGCGTCCGCGCAGGACGGCTCGATGACGCCGTCGGCTACCCACGCATCCAGCCTGCTCAGCAGCGCATCGCCGTGTAGCCGCTCGCCGCGGTAGGGAACAGAGAGCTCCGTCTCGGCCTCCTGGCGGCCCGGCACCGCGACCGTGCCAACGGACCGCTGCGCCGGTGCCGACAGCAGCGTGTCGAGCCCGGTCTCGGCACCGTCGGCGGGCACGACCCGCATCCGCCGGTGTAGCGAGTCCAGCCCGTCGCGGGCCACGGACAGCGCGGCGTCCTTGGATGTCAGGCCCGCCTCGACGAGCCGGCGAAAGTGCGCCAGGTAGCCGCTGCGCCAGTTCCCCTCATGCTCCGCGCCGACCGCCCCGGCCTTGTCGGCCTGGCGCAACGCGTCGGCGACCACTCCCGAACCCAGAGCCGACGTGCTCCTGCGCCCGTCGGATGATGCGGGAAAGACGACCCCGGTCTGCTCGCCGCCGCTCATGGGCCGGCCTTGGCTCGCTCTACACCCGGGGTCATGACCTCAATACTGCACTGCAAAGTACGCTGAACGAAGGATCGGCCCGGGGGAGGTCAGCGGTGAGCCGCGAGACGCTGTTGTCCGCCGCTGACCGCGCGGATGCCGCGGCGGCCAGCGGGCTCGTCGTGGTGGTGCACGGTGGCCGGTCAGTCAGTACGGAGCCGACCAGCGCGGTCCAGCCCAGCGTGCTGCGGATGATCCCGATGGCGCGAGCCATCCGACAGGCAGTGCGCGGGAGAGGGGTTGTGGTCTGCCGGCCAAGGCTCCGGCTCCGCGGCTGGAACGGAGCGGAAGCCTCTCCGGTCCATGATCTGACCGAGTTGCTCGACGAACTCTCCGGCCGGCTCGGACGCGTACCCGTGGTGCTGGTCGGGCACTCGATGGGTGCCCGCGCGGCATTGCGCGTGGCCGGGCATCCCCTGGTGTCGGCGATCGCCGGGCTAGCGCCCTGGCTGCCGCCAGGAGAGCCGGTGGACCAGTTGGCCGGGCGCCGGGTCCTGCTCGCCCACGGCAGCGCGGACACTGTTACCAGTCCCAGCGAAACCTGGGCCTACGCGGACCGCGCTCGTTCCATCACGCAGGTTGCGACCGTCGAGGTACCAAACGGCAACCACGCCCTGCTCCGCGGTGATCATCCCGTGCTCCGCGGCGATCTGCCCGGCGGCGATTATCCCCAGCCGGGCGGTGATCTGCCCGGCGGTGATCAGGGCGGGCTTCATGGAGCGCGCCTATGGCACCGCGTCGCGGCAGAGTTCACCCGCGTCTCACTCGGCCTGCCCAGCGATCAGGCTTAACCGCCCGGCCCAACGACCCGGCTAGCCCACTGGGGAACCCCACTGGGTTTCGTTGCGTACCCGGCGTTTGAGCAGTTTCCCGCCGGGGTTGCGGGGCAGGGGATCGGGCCGGACGACGACATACTGGGGAACCTTGAAGT
>DAIRVB010000472.1:0-4171 GCA_036803065.1 Streptosporangiaceae bacterium | reverse complement strand
GCCCAACCCCTACTCCTTCTCCGCATGGCTATTTCTCCGCATGGCTATGCGAGCGCACGAAATCGAGGCTCCCGGCGAAGATCGTCTGGGCATCGTGGTCAAGGGTCGCCACGTGGTAGCTGTTGGGGCAGTCGCGCACGGTGAGCCGGTCGGCGGGCAGCGCGGCGCGAAGCACTCGCATGCTGGCCGGGCCGACCACATGGTCGACGGTGCTCCGGTAGACGAGAACCGGCTGCGTCACCTCGGCGAGCCGCGACTGAGTGAGCCGCCAAAGCGCGGGCAGCGTCGCGGCGGCACGGACTGGTACCCGGTCATAGGCCAGCTCGCGGACACCTTCCTTCTTGATGTCGCTGCCCACCCCCTTGAGCGAGGGGACGACCAGTTTCAGCAGCGGTGTCAGCGCGAAGAGCTTGGTGTCGGCGGCCAGCGACGGGTTAACGAGCACCAGCCCGCTGATCCCGGTACCGCGCAGTTCGGCCATCCGCAGCGCGAGGCAGCCGCCCAGTGACAGGCCCATCACGAAGATCTCCCCCGCGCGGCCTCGCAGGTCTTCGTAACCGCGATCGGCCTCGGCGTACCAGTCCTCCCACCGGGTACGCGACATCTCCTGCCAGGTTGTGCCGTGTCCGGGCAGCCTGGGCACGGACACGCTCAGGCCCGCCCCGGCCAGGTACTCCGCCCAGGGCCGCAGCGAATAGGGGCTCCCGGTGAACCCGTGGCAGAGCAGGACTCCGATGCTGCTGCCTTCGTGGGAGTAAGGCTCCGCGCCTGCGATTACTGGCATCGGCTCGCTGTCCTTTCGGCCCGACGCAACCCTGCGTGGCGCCACTGCGTCTGACGCTACCTGGCCCGGCCCTCGCTACGCTCTCGCATCGTCGCACGTCGGCTGGTGCTCCCGCACCCATGTCGGGCCGCGACAGCGATGCGCAGCCAACCGAGTGCGTTTCCGGCGCTGACCTCGCTGGGGAGTCCTAATCCTGGTCATCTCGTGGGACGATTGGCGGCGTGTTCTATTGGGTGGTCAAAGCGATCTTGGGTCCGTTCCTCACCCTGGTGTTCCGGCCATGGGCGGAGGGCACCGAGAACGTCCCCCGTGAAGGCCCGGCCATCATCGCCCGCAACCACCTGTCGTTCTCCGATCATTTCTTCGGCCCGCTGCCGCTGCCGCGCCGGGTCACGTACCTGGCCAAGGCGGAATATTTCACCGGCCGAGGGGTGAAGGGCCTGCTCAGTAAGGCTTTCTTCCGCGGGGTAGGGCAGATTCCGGTGGACCGGACGGGCGGTCAGGCGAGCGAACGAGCACTGCGCACCGGGTTGCGCGTGCTGTCGGAGGGCAGGCTGCTCGGCATCTACCCGGAAGGCACCAGGACCCCTGACGGCAGGCTGTACCGGGGTAAGACCGGCGTGGCGAGACTGGCCCTCGAGTCCGGCGCGCCGGTGGTCCCGTGCGCGATGGTCGGCACGTTCGAGTTCCAGCCGCCCGGCAAGCTCAGGCCACGGCTCTCGATCCGGCCGGGGGTTCGGTTCGGCAAGCCGCTGGATTTTTCCCGCTACGTGGGCCTCGAGTCAGACCGCTTCGTGCTGCGGGCGGTGACCGACGAGATCATGTACGCGCTGATGGAACTGTCCGGGCAGGAGTACGTGGACGAGGACGCGCAGCACGCCAAGGCCACGTTGAAGGCGGACCGGAAGGTTCACGCGTCCACCGGCGGCCAGTCGGGCACGTAGGACGGCTCTGCGGGCCCCGTGCCTCCTGCGGGCCCCGTGCCTCCTGCGGGCTCCGCGGGTCGTGCGGGCTCCGCGGGTCGTGCGGGCTCCGTGCCGCCCGGCCGCCGGCGAGCCGACAGCCTGGCCACCGCCACCCGGGCGGCCCGCTGGACGAGCAGGACCAGCCCGAGGAGCAGGGCAGCGACCAGCCCGTCCAGCCAGAAGTGGTTGGCGGTGACGACGACGGCCAGCACGGTCAGCGCCGGGTAGGCAAGCGCGAGCCAGCGCCAGCGG
This sequence comes from Streptosporangiaceae bacterium, assembly GCA_036803065.1. Lineage (GTDB taxonomy): Bacteria > Actinomycetota > Actinomycetes > Streptosporangiales > Streptosporangiaceae > JAWWPY01. The sequence continues at coordinate 2,170 of DAIRVB010000472.1, read as the reverse complement.
CTCCGCGACACCTGCACCACCACGAGGGCGACCAGCAGCGCCCAGCCGACGTGTACCGAGGGCATGGCCGACAACTGGTCAGCATTGAACCCGGCGACCGAGCCGTAGACCGACTGCCCGTACCGCACTCCCGTATCCACCATGCCGTCACCGGCGAGCATGCGCGGCGGCGCGACCGGGATGAACTGCACCAGCAGGCAAATGGCGGTGAACAGCATCAGCGTGCTGCGGACGTGCCGGTACTGCCGGCGATGCCAGACGAAGAGCCAGATCAGGCAGCCGATCAGAACCGGGAAATGCAGTGACGCGTAATAGAGATTGAGCCCCTGGACCACGATCGGATGGGGCAGGAACGCCCGCTGGAGCCCGGCTTCGCTTGGCATACGGATCGCACGTTCCAGGTTCCAGATCCAGCGTGCCCGCGTCAGCGCACCGTCAGTCCCGGCAACGGCGAAGCTCCCCGCGACCTGCCAGAGCGCGAACAAGCCCAGAACCAGGGCGGTCTCCCCGGCGAATGCGGCGGCAGCCACCAGCCGGTGCCGGTGAGTGAGCCGGCCGCACGCCGCCGCGCCGGCCAGGCAGGCCGCCGCGACGGCGGCGTCCTGCCAGGAAAGCTCCAGGTTCACCATGCGGCGTTCACCCCGTCCCGTGCCACTGGTCCCGCATCCTGCTAACAGCGCCAGGTCCGTTGTACATCCACGGTTGGGGTCGCCGTTACTCAGGGTCCACCGGCGTCGGCGGGGGAGCGTCGTCAAAGGACACCTTGACGTGCTCGTCGTCCCGCCGCTGGTTCTGCAGTGCCTGAACAGAAAGGACGGCACGGTCGGCCTCGGTAAGCGGGGGCTGGACGATGGAACGCGGCCACAGCCGGCGCGCCAGCACCACGTTGATCTCGGCGGCGTACACGCTGATCTCGACGCCCAGGTAGATCCAGGCGAGAAGGCCGAGCACCGTGCCGAACACGCCGTACACCGAGTTGCTGTGCAGGAACTGATGCACGAGCAGCGTGCCCAGCGCCTCCAGCACCGTCCACGCGACGCCTCCGGCGACCGCGCCAGGCACCAGCTTGCGCGTCGGGATGCTCTTCGGGGTGAGGACCCGGAAGCCGATGAAATACATCCCGACGTTGGCCGCGGCGGCCAGAACCTCGCTGAGAACCGCGATCCCGGCACCGTTGTGACCGTAGCTGCCCAGGCCGGTGAGGAGCGTGGTGACGATAACGCCAAGGCCTAGCACACCCAGGAACAGTCCGGCCCGCCCCAGGCGCTGGACGTAGCCGGGCCGCTCGGGCCCGGGCAGGTTCCACACCTGGGCCATCGTGAACAGGCCCGCCTGGGCCAGCCCAGACGTTCCCCAGATCAGCGCGAGCAAGCCGATGACCAGGCCTATGACGCTGGAACGCCGGAGCTCATGGACGTTGCTGGCGAGCTGCTGGCCGATCAGCGGCACCTGTTTGGCCACCGCGTTGAGCGCCTCCTGGCGCAGCGCGGGGTCACTGGAAGAGACCAGCCCCAGGACGGTCACCATGACGAGGAGCAGCGGGAACAAGGAGACGAAGCCTGAGTGGGCGAGGTTGGCGGTGAGGAACCCCCCGTTGTCATCCCCGTACTTCTTGATGATCCCGAACACGAACGCGGACGCCTTGTGCCGCTGCTGTGCAGCATCCCCCCGGCGGATTGCTCGTTCGATCGGATTCATCCGTGATGACCGCCTGTCCAGGCTCTTTGACGGCTGGGCCCGCGCTTACAGCAGCGCTGCCCAGCAACGCCGCGTGCAAACCGCGGCGGTCCGGGCCGCCGCCGGGGTGGTAACCGGCTCCGGCCCCCCGCTCCCGGCGCTAATGTTTCTCCTATGCGAGTCGGAGTACTGACGGGCGGCGGCGACTGCCCAGGATTGAACGCGGTTATTCGTGCGCTGGTCCGCCGGGGCGCCCAGGAGTTCGGGTACGAATTCGTGGGGTTCCGCGACGGGTGGCGCGGCCCGCTCGAAGGGGACACGATCCCCCTCGATGTGCAGGCAGTGCGGGGCATCCTGCCCCGGGGCGGGACGATCCTCGGCTCGTCGAGGACCAACCCGCTGGCCGAGAGCGCGGGCGGCTCGGGGCGCTCTGGCGTGGACCGGATCAAAGACAACCTGGCCGGCCTGGGGGTGGACGCACTGGTCGCGATCG
>DAIRVB010000471.1:0-4180 GCA_036803065.1 Streptosporangiaceae bacterium | reverse complement strand
GCCGAGCCCCTCGAACCTGATCCGCTGCCTGCGCCTTGCCATGTCGAGGAAGAGGTTGGTGGTGATCCGGTGCAGCCAGCCTTCAAACGTGCCCGGCGTGTAGCTGGACAGGGAGCGGAACACCCGTACGAAGACCTCCTGGGTGAGGTCTTCGGCGTCATGGGTGTTGCCGGTGAGACGGTACGCGAGGCGGTAGACACGGGCCGAGTGCTGGCGGACGACCTCTTCCCACGTTGGGGGCGTCCATTCAGGCACCGCACCCGCCGACTGGCTGGTCTGGCCCACGACTTCTCCCTCTCGCAGCACGCAAGGGACAACGCTCAAGCCGGCCCCTCTGGTTCCCACGTTACGGCGCGTGACGATAAGCTGCCGCCCTGACAAGGTCAAGCATGCACCGGAAGGCAGCAACCGTGAGCGCAAAGGCCAGCCTCGCCTACGTCGAGGAATACCTCGCCGAAGATGAGCCGCTGATGGCGGCCCGGGCTAGCGCGTCGGAGGTTGGCGGCGCGCCGCCAATAGGGCCGGCCGGGGGGGCGGCGTTGCGCTTCATCGCGGCCGCCATCAACGCCAGAACGGTGGTGGAGATCGGCACGGGATGTGGCACGTCGGGCATCTGGCTGCTCCGCGGCATGCGCCAGGATGCGGTGCTGACCAGCGTCGACGCCGAGCCTGAGCATCAGCGGCTGGCCCGCAGGGCATTCACGGAGGCGGGCTTCGCCTCGAACCGTTACCGGCTGATCAGCGGCAAGGCCCTGGAGGTTCTTCCCCGCCTCACCGACGGCGCCTATGACATGGTGTTCTGTGACGGGGACAAACAGGAATACCCGGACTATCTCGCCGCCGCGCTGCGCCTGCTGCGGCCGGGCGGGGTGGTGGCGTTCGACAACGCGCTCTGGGGTGGCCGGGTGGCCGACTCTGCCCGCAGCGACCCGGACACGGTCGCGATCAGGAACCTCTGCGAGCAGGTCAGGGATGACGACCGGCTCGTGCCGGCGCTTCTGCCGGTCGGCGACGGCCTGCTCGCCGCGGTCAAGCGGGCTGGCTAGCACCAGCCGAAGCAGCACCCTCCGCATCACCGGCCAGCGGGTCACCGGCCAGCGGGTCACCGGCCGGCGGGTGACGGGCCAGCGGGTCACCGGCCAGCGGGTCACTAGAGAGCCAGCGGAGCAGCAAGGCGGCACCGAACCCCGTCGCTCCCTTCGTGATCTCGCCGTCGTCGGCGGCGGCCCGTGCGGGCCCGGCGATGTCCAGATGAGCCCACCGCCGCTGGCCGGCGAACTCGCGGAGGAACAGGGCCGCGTCGATGGAGCCGGCCCGGCCGGCGCCGTGGGCGACATTCGCCAGGTCCGCAACCGAGGACTCGAGCCCGTCGCAGTACTCCTCGGCCAGCGGCATCAGCCACAACCGGTCTCCGCTAGCCTGCCCGGCCGCGAGCAGGGCCGCCGCGAGCGCGTCGTCGTTGGCGTACAGCGCGGCTATCATCGGGCCGAGCGCCACCTTCGCGGCGCCAGTCAGCGTCGCGATGTCCACCACCACGTCCGGATCAAGCACCTTGTCCGCGTAGGCCAGTGCATCGGCGAGGACCAGCCTGCCCTCGGCGTCGGTGTTGAGCACCTCGACGCTACGGCCGCCGTAATGGGTGATTACGTCCCCGATCCGCAGCGCCGACCCGGACGGCATGTTCTCCGCGGCAGCGACCAGGCCGGTTACCCGTGCGGTGACGCCCAGAGCGGCGAGCGCCGACATGACCGCGATCACCACCGCGCCGCCAGCCATGTCCGTCTTCATCAGCTTCATATTGTCGGTCGGCTTCAGGGACAGGCCGCCGCTGTCAAAGGTGATGCCCTTGCCGACCAGCACCACATGCTGGCGGTAGTCGGCCGGCTGATAGCTGAGCTCGATGAGGCGCGGCGGTCGCGGAGACCCCGAACCCACCCCCAGCAGGCCGCCGAAACCGCCGGACGCCAGCTCGGCCTCGGTCCAGACTCTCGATTGCAAGCCGTGGCGCTGTGCGTGGCTCACAGCCTCCGCGGCCAGCCACGCCGGGCTCTTGATGGACGACGGTGTGTTGCTGAGGTCCCGGGCCAGGGCCACCGCCCCGGCCACTGTGGTCGCCCGTTCCAGCAACTTCTGGGCACGGTCCGCTGACCCGGCAACCAGGAGGCTGATCTGCGCCGGAGACTCGCCGGACGGCCCCGAGGACTTCATCGAGAAGCGGTACGAGCCGAGCAGCAGCCCTTCCACGAAGGCATGCATGCCTTCGTGGGGCTCGTCGAGGACCACCGTGGTGACCGCGGACCGCCCGGCCGGCACCTGACGGCCCAGCGCCGCACCGGCCTTCCGCAGTGCCCCCGGCGAACGGTCCCCGACGCCAAGGAAGACAACGCGGCTCGCCCCGGAGCCCACGCCCGCGACCGACTGGCTGACCTCGCCGGCCCGGCCGGTCATCTCCGCGGTGGCGACTACCTCGGCAGCATCCGCGCCGAGGTACGCGTCAAGATCGGCTGCCCCAGCGCCCGGGACAGTTCCTGGGGGCTCAACCGGCACCGCGATCACCGCCGGAGCCTGGATCGCGCCCTGGGCCACCGCACCGAGATACTCACCAAGGGGATGCGGGCGGCCCGCAGGTGTGACGGCTACCTGGACTTCGATCGGCAAGGCTCAGCCCGTGACGGACTTGAGCGCGTCCCCGAGCCTGACGGCTTCGTCTGCCGACAACTCGACCACCAGCCGCCCGCCGCCCTCGAGCGGGACACGCATCACGATGCCGCGCCCCTCCTTAGTGACTTCGAGCGGACCGTCACCCGTCCGCGGCTTCATCGCCGCCATTCCGCATCCCCTTCCTGCTTGGGGCCGCCTGAGACCTCGCGGAGGCCTGCCGCACCGGGATCCCGGCGCCTGCGGCGGGTCCGGCCACTCACAGCCGTGTCGATCATTACCTCTATTATCCAGAGTTCCGGCCGTCAGTGGTAATGCTCAGCACTCCCTGGCGGCCCGCTGGCACCGCTTGTGCCCCACCGCACGCCCCGCCGCACCGGCAATTGTGCTCCCGCGCCGGGCAATTGCGCCGCCTCGCCGACCACGAATCCCAGGGATGCGGTCACCTAGCGTGCGGGAGTCCGGAAGGCAACTGGCCGGGTTCGTGCGGCGAGCCGGCCCGTCCCTTGCCTGCCACCGCATGTTTCGTGGACTGTTGTCTGCGGATGGCGCCGACAGCCGGCCCGGACCACCAGGGAAGCCCTCCCCCGGAACGCAAAAGGAGACGCCCGTGACCGACAGCGTGCGCTGGGATGTCGACGGAGCAGTGGCCACCATCACGCTGAACCGTCCCGAGGCCAGGAACGCGCTCACCGCCGAGATGAAGACGGCGCTGCTCGCCGCGCTGCGCCAGGCGGCGGATGCCGCGGAGGTTCGCGCGGTCATTATCACTGGCGCCGGGCCGGGTTTCTGCGCGGGCCAGGACCTGAAGGAGCACGCCGAGATCCTCGAGGCAGGCGAGGTGGCGACGGACACTGTCCGGCTTCACTACAACCCCATAGTTATGACCATCACCACCATGACCAAGCCGGTGATCGCAGCCGTCAACGGGATCGCCGCCGGGGCAGGCGCGGGACTGGCTCTCGCCTGCGACTTCCGCATCGCGGCCCGGCAGGCCAGCCTGCTGATGGCGTTTGCACGGGTGGGGCTGGGGGCCGACTCAGGAGTCTCGTGGACGATACAGCGGCTGGCCGGCATCGGCCGGGCGACCGAGTTGCTGATGCTGGCGGAGCCACTGGAGGCGACCCGGGCGCTTGAATACGGGCTGGTCACATCGGTGGTCGAGGCTGCCGACCTGCCCGCTGCCGCGAGAGGGCTGGCCGACCGGCTCGCGGCCGGGCCGACCGCAGCGTACGCGGCGATCAAGAAGGCGCTGCTCTACTCGGCAGGCCACGGGCTGGCCGAGTCCCTGGAGGCGGAGGCGGACCTGCAGGCGATGGCGGGGCGCACCGCCGACCACCGGGCTGCCACGCTCGCCTTCATCAACAAGCAGCAGCACCAGTTCGAAGGCAGGTGAGACTCACGTGCTCCTGGGGCTATGCGGTGCTCACCCGCCAGCGGCTACCGGACCGAGTCTGTACCTACACGAACTCCTGCTCCTCACGGGGCTGGTGTTCTGCGCGGGACTGACCCGGTAGCCCCC
>DAIRVB010000470.1:0-4202 GCA_036803065.1 Streptosporangiaceae bacterium | reverse complement strand
GCCCAGGCCGCCGATGATGGTGTGGTTCTCGGCGGTGATAACGGCGCGGGCGCAGGTGGCCGCGGCGAGGACTGTGGCGGTGTCGAGGGGCTTGATGACCGGGACGTTGACCACGGAGACGCTGACGCCGTGGTCGTTGAGATGTTTGGCGGCGGCGAGGGTAGGGGCGAGCATCATGCCGCTGGCTAGCAGGGCGACGTCGGTGCCCTCGGTCAGCAGCTGGGCGTGGTCAAGGGAAAACTGATGGCTGGCGGGGAAGATCACTGGGATCTCGCCCCGCTTGAGCCGCAGGTAGACGGGGCCGGGCAGGTCGGCGATGGCGGTGACCACCTGGCTGGTCTCGGTCGCGTCGGCCACGTCGATCACGGTCATCCCGGGCAGTGCGCGCATCAGCGCGACGTCCTCGATGGCCTGGTGGCTGGGGCCGCCCGGGCTGGAGACGCCGGGCATGAAGCCGACGATGCGCACCGGGAGCCGGGGATAGGCGATGGCGTTGATGATCTGGTCAAGCGGCCGCCGGGTGGCGAAGACGCCGAAGGTGTGCACGAACGGGATGTGGCCGCTCCGGGCGAGCGCCCCGGCCACGCCCATCATGTTCGCCTCGGCCATGCCGGCGTGGATGAACCGGTCCGGGATCTCCGCCTGGAACAGGTCGATCTCGCACTGGCGGGTCAGGTCACCGCTCAGGCACACGATCTCGGGGCGCCGCCGCGCCAACTCGACCAGGGCGCGGCCGTAGGGCTTGAGAGCGGTGCGGTAAGGCGGTTCGAGCGCCGCAACCTGGTTCGCGGCCACGGTGGGGCGGGCCTGGCCGGCCGTCACGCCGGGCCCATTTCAACGGTGAGTTCGACGGCCGCCGCGGCCGCCAGTTCGGGCGGCAGCTTGATGAAGTGGCCGTCGGCATCCGGTGGCAGGCAGGCCAGGCCATGGCGGGTGGACGTCCGGCACACCAGGACCTGTGGCCGCCCGGCCTCGGCGGCGGCTGCTAGAGCCGCCGCCAGCGCGGTGACGTCGTGGCCATCGAGATCGGTGGCCTCCCAGCCGAACGCGCGCCATTTCGCGCTGATCGGCTCGACCGTGGTGATGCTGTCCACCGGCCCGTCGACCTGGGAGTTGTTGGCGTCCAGCAGGACGGTCAGCCGGGCCAGCCGGTGGTGGCCGGCGAACATCGCCGCCTCCCACACCTGCCCTTCCTCCAGTTCGCCGTCGCTGAGGAAGGCGAATGTCCTGACGTCGGGCCGGCCCTTGAGGCGGTCGGAGAGTGCGAAGCCGGCCGCCGCGGACAGGCCCTGCCCCAGCGATCCGCAGGTGTAGTCGAGCACCGGCGTCCGCTCGGTTCCGATGGCCTCGACCGGCGAGCCGTTCTGCCCGTAGGCCGCGAGGTCAGCCTCGTCCATCAGGCCGAGTTCCGCGGCGGCGGCGAAGGCCGCGATCACGTAGTGCCCTGGCGAGCAGACCACCCGGTCCGTGCCGGCCCGCGTCGCGGCGCCGTACACGGCGGCGAACTGCTCCGCCGAGGACAGCGCCTGGCCCAGGTAACCGAAGCCCTGAGGGGCCACCATCCGGACCGCGCGCAGCCGGATCGCCGTGGCCAGGCGGTGCAGGTCCACTGCGGGCGGCGAGGCCCCGGAGGGGGAGGCTGCAGCAGTCAGGATGATCACCCCTTCTGGTAAATTGGCTATGCCAATCTACCCAGAGCGTGCCAGCCAGGGAAGGGCAGCCGGTGCCAGCCAGCCGAGTCTCCGACGAGGTAGCCGAGGAGATCCGCCGGCTGATCGCGGCTGAGCACATGGCCGAGGGGACACGGCTGCCCTCGGAGCGGGATCTCGCGGAGCGCTTCGGCGCGAGCCGGCCGATGGTGAGCCAGGCCCTGCGGATGCTGTCTCTCATGGGCTTGGTCGAGATCCGCCGTGGATCTGGCGCTTACGTGCTGCGCTGTCCGCAGACGATGGTCACCGCGTCGGTCACCCTCATGCTCGACCTCGATCACAGCTCCGTGGGTGACCTCGCGGAGCTGCGCGTGTGGCTGGAAACACTCGGAGCCACCCGCGCCGCCGAACGGCAGCCCGCGATCTCCCCCGCCGAGGCGGCCGGGATCGAGTCTGCACTGACCCGGCTGTCCGCCGCCACGGCTAGCTCGTCGGAGTGGATCGCCGCGGACACCGTGTTCCACGCCACGGTGGTGGCGGCTGCGGCGAACTCATACCTGGCGGCGGTGTACGAGAGCGTGCACACGGCCGTGCTCGGCTACGAGTATGACCACTGGGTGCGTACCGAGACGGAGCCGTCCTGGCTGAGCCCGGGCACGGCACCGGCGCAACTGGAGTTGCACCAGGCGATCTACCGGTCGGTGATCGGCGGTGACGCGGATGCGGCCCGGGCCGCGGTGCTCCGCCACCACGCGGCCATGCTCGATCATCTGGCGGTCGCCCGGGACCTGAGGACCGCAGGGCATCCCTCAGAGAGATCATCTGGGCGGCCGTCTGGCCCGCGGCGGCCCACGTGACGCGGAGCACGCGGTGGAACCTGATGCGCCCCCGGACCGGCTCCGAGCGCGTCACCAACGTGGAGCTGTTCTTCGACCTGGTGTACGTGTTCGCGGTGACCCAGCTCTCGCACTACCTGCTCAGCCATCCCAGTCCTGCGGGCGCCCTGCGGACCGGGCTGCTCCTCACCATGGTCTGGCTGGCGTGGGCCTACACGACCTGGGTCACGAACTGGCTTGATCCGGAGCGGATCGCCGTCCGGCTGCTGCTCCTCGCGCTCGTCCCGGCCAGCCTGGTGATGTCGGCCGCGGTGCCGGACGCGTTCGGTGGCCGCGGGCTGGCGGTCGGGGCCGCGTACGCGACCATGCAGATCGGCCGCAGCGCGTTCGCCGTGGTGGCGCTGAACGGACAGCCGCTGCAACGGAACTACCAGCGCATCCTGGCCTGGTGCGTGGTCAGTGGGGTGCTGGCCATCCTGGGCGGCCTGAAGGCGGGGCACGCACGTGAACTGCTCTGGGTGGGCGCGGTCGGTGTTGACCTGGTCGGCGGCATAGTCGGTTTCTACACGCCAGGACTCGGCCGTTCCAGCACCGCGGACTGGACCATCGAAGGCGGCCATTTCGCGGAGCGGTGCCAGGCGTTCATCCTCATCGCGCTGGGGGAGTCGATCGTCGTCATCGGGACCACCCTGTCCCGCCTGCACTGGATCAGCGGGGCGGAGATCGGGGCGTTCGCCGCCGCCCTTATCGGGAGCGTGGGCCTGTGGTGGCTGTACTTCGACCGCAGTGCGGACGAGAGCGCCAAGGTCATCGCGGCATCGGCCGATCCCGGCCGGCTGGGCCGCTCGGCGTATCACTTCATCCACCCGATCATGGTCGCCGGGATCATCGTGATCGCCGCCGGCGACGAGGTCATGCTCTCCCGCCCGGGCACCGTCGGCGACGCGGCGGTCTCCTGGATGATCCTGGGCGGCACCGCCGCGTTCATCGCCGGGCACGCCGCGTTCAAGGCCACCATCTGGCGCCGGATTTCGTGGCCCAGAGCCGCCGCGATCGTGCTGCTCGCCCTGCTGGGGCTGCTGGCCCCGCACGTGTCCGCGCTGATCCTCGGTGGCTGCGCGGCCGCCGTGGTGGTGGCCCTCGCCATCGCCGATCAGTTCACCGGCGTCGTGCCTGACGGCCCCCTGGCCGATGCCCAGGCACCGTGACCCGGCTTCGCGCCGCGCCACCTGGCCGCTTCAGGTCAGTCGAGCGCCTTCGCGAACCAGTGCTCCGCGTAGGGCCCGGCGCTAAAGGGGGGTACCTCCACATACCCATGCCGCGCATAGAGCCGGCGGGCCTCGACGAGGTCACCGCGGGTGTCGAGGCGCAACCGGGAAAGGCCACGCGCGCGGGCGGCGCCTTCGAGTTCATCGAGCAGAAGCGCGCCAAGCCCCTGCCGGCGAGCCCCGGGCATCACGAACAGCCGTGTCACCTCACCAAGGCCGGCGGGCAGCAGGCGCAGGCCACCGCAGCCGATCAACCCCTGCTCCCCGTAGGCCAGCAGGAACAGTCCGTGCGGGAGCGTCAAGTCATCGCTGGGCTCTTCGGCCAGCGCGGCGTCGATCTCCTCGTCGGTCGCTGGCCGCTCGTGATACCGGCTCACCAGATCCGCGAAGTAGGCCCGGAGCGCCCTGCGCCCGTCATCCGCATCCGGCGAAGCGATCGAGATCGTGAC
>DAIRVB010000469.1:0-4209 GCA_036803065.1 Streptosporangiaceae bacterium | reverse complement strand
GAGCGCTCATCGCCCTTCCCCTCCGTCGGTCATGATTTCCACATTCACCAAGGGCCCGCGGTGTTGACATCGGAGCCAAGGCCGAAATGCACCGCCTCATCCGGTCCATTGCCGCGCAGGGAGCGGTGGTCCTGCTTCCCGCAGCAGGATCTGGGCCGCGACGATCAGCTGGCCCTGGCCCGCCAGGGGGCATTCCTGGAACGCTGCTTCACCACGCCGTTCACGGGCAAGTACGAGTGGGCCCGCATGGTCGAGAACATCCATGCCACGGGGGCCGAGCGTACGATCGTGACCACTGACCTCGGGCAGCCGGACAACCCGCCGGTGGAAGACGGGCTCGCCCTGATGGCGGACGCCCTGCACACGGCGGGATTCACGGATGAGGAGATCACCACCATGATCGTCTCCAACAGCCGGCTGCTGGCTGGCCCCGTGGGCCCGGGCCAGGTGGCACCGTGACGGCCATCGGAGGCCGACTGCTCGTCGTCAGCGCGCACGCGGCTGACTTCGTGTGGCGGGCCGGCGGCTACATCGCCGTCATCACCGCGGTGTACGGCGAGGCGGACGTGGTGTGCCTGTCCTTTGGCGAGCGCGGCGAGTCACCTGGCGCGTGGAAGCAGCCAGGGATGACGCTTGACCGCGTGAAAGAGATCAGGAGAACCGAGGCGCAGGCCGCGGGCGACGCGCTCGGGGCCACCATGCATTTCCTGGACAAGGGTGACTACCCGCTGCCCGACAACGAGGAAATCCTGCTGCAACTGGCCGAGCTGATGCGCGAGCTGCAGCCGGACGTGATCCTCACCCACTCGCAGACCGATCCGTACAACTACGACCATCCGCTGGCGGCCGACCTGACGATGCGGGCGCGGATGGTGGCACAGGCCCGCGGGCGCGAGTCGGACCACCCACCACTCGGCGCGCCGCCGGTGTTCCGGTTCGAGCCGCACCAGCCGGAAATGTGTGAGTTCATGCCCGATGTGCTCGTCGACATCACCGCCGTGTTCGACCGCAGGCAGGAAGCGATGGCCGCGATGGGCTCCCAGGAGCATCTCGTGCGTTACTACGAGGCTCTCGCCGAGCGCCGTGGCGTGCAGGCCGTGCGCAACGGCGGATCAGCCGAGATCCGTTACGCCGAGGCGTATCAGCGGGTTTTCCCGCAGGTAAGCGGGGTGCTGGCGTGAAGCCCGTGGTGATCGTCGATCCGCCCCGCGCGGACCCGGCCGCGGTGGCCGAACTCGGCGCGCTGGGAGTGGCCACGGTGCACGAGGCAGCGGGCCGGACCGGGCTGCTCGGCGCGCACCTGCGGCCCGTCTGGCCGGGCGCCACCGTGGCCGGGACCGCGGTCACCGTGCTCTGCTGGCCCGGCGACAACCTCATGATCCACGCGGCCATAGAGCAGGCACAGCCGGGCGACGTCCTCGTCATCACGACGACGTCGCCGTCCAGCGACGGTTTCGTGGGCGAGCTGATCACGACGGCACTGGCCGCCCGCGGCGTGCGTGGCCTGGTGACCACCACCGGGGTCCGGGACGTCTCCGCGATCACCGAGGCGCGGTTCCCGGTCTGGTCGCGGTCGATCAGCGCGCAGGGCACGGTGAAGGCCACGGGCGGAGCGGTGAACCTGCCGATCTGCATCGCGGGCACAGCCGTGGCGCCCGGCGATGTGGTGGTCGCCGACGACGACGGTGTGGTTTGCATCCCCCGCCTGGCGGCCGCCGAGGTCGCGGCGAACGGGCAGCTACGGGCGCAGCAGGAGGCCGAGGCCCGGCAGGCGTTCGCGCACGGGGAACTCAGCCTGGACCGGTATGGCCTCCGCGCGGAGCTTGACCGCCTCGGCGTCTCCTATATCCAGGCCAATCGCGAGGGCGGATAGGCATGGCCGACGAGGCGATCGAGATCCCTGAGGTCCGCCGGCTCCTCGAAGGTCTCACCGCGGCCCGGGCGGCGCAGCGCGTGACGCCGGCCCAGGCCGCGGATCTGCAGGAGATCATCAGGCAGGCGCGCGGTCGTGCCCGGGCTCCCTGGTGTCGAGTCCGCAACCGGTGACGCGGACGCTTGCCATGGTGCCGACCTGGTGCTGAGCCTGACCACCGCGGGGCAGGCCGACAGCGCCCTGCGGCACGCGCTCCCCGGGCTGAGCGCGACAGCCGTGTACGCGGACGCCAACACCGCGGCGGCGGGCCTCAAGCAGCGACTGGCCAGCCGCGCCGATGAGGCCGGGGTGTGTCATTCGCGGACGTGGCCATCATGGCCCCGGTCCCCGGACGGGGCCTGCACACGCCGATGGTCGCGTCCGGGCCAGGAGCGGAGGCGGCCAGCAGCATGCTCAGCGCATGTGGTGCGACGGTGGAGGTGCTTCCCGGGCCGCGCGGCGCCGCGGCCACCAGGAAGCTCCTGCGCAGCGTGTTCTACAAGGGCCTGGCCGCAGCCGTGCTCGAGGCGCTGCTCGCCGCCCGGTCCGCTGGCTGCGAGGACTGGCTCCGTGAGCACATCGCCGCCGAACTCGCCGCCGCTGACCGAGGCACGCTGACCCGCATTGAGGAGGGCAGCTACCGGCACGCCGGCCGCCGTGCCCACGAAATGGCGGCCGCCAGCGAACTGCTCGACGAACTGTCGGTGCCCGCCCGGGTCGCCCGGGCGGGCCAGCACTGGCTCGAAGACCTGGCCCGCCGCGGCTGACCCGCACGCTCAGCGAATCAGCCCAGCAAGCACTCCCCCGTATTCGTCCCGGCCAGTTACCCGAGGCGGCAGCTTGGGCGGCGCGGGCCTGGATGTCGCCATGTTCGGCCGCACCGCGGGCCTGGATGTCGCCATGTTCGGCCGCACCGCGGGCCTCGCTGTCACAGTCGACTTCGACCGCACCGCGGGCTTCGGCTTCGCCACCGCAGTCCTGGCGGTGAGCGTCGGCCTGGCCGACGCTGTCCGGGCCGCGGGCTTCGGCCTGGCGGCCGCTGTCCGCACTGCTGCCTTCGGCTTCGCCGCCGGCCTGCGCACTGCTGCCTTCGGCTTCGCCTTTGGCTTGGCGGTGACCTTCGCCTTGGCGGTGGCCCTCTTGGCCGCCACCTTCGGCTTGGCCTTCGGCCTGGCCGCTGCTGCCCTGGCTGACGAGGACTTGGCCGCCGTGGCCTTCCGCCTCGCCGACGATGCTGCTGTCGTGGCCGATGACGCTGCGGGCTTGGCCGCAGACATCGTCTTGGCCGACACTGTCAGTGCCTTCGCGGCGCTGCTCATCGCCTTGGTGGCCGTGTTGATTGCCTGCATGGCGGTGGACAGGGTCTTGGCTGACGCCGTGGCCTTGGTGGCCGCCGAGGTGAGCCGGGTCGCCGCCGTTGTGACCTTGGCTGCCGCGGACGAGACAGTCCTCGCCACGGACACCGTGGTCGGCACGTTCCTGGCCGCGCCGACCGTCAGCGCGCTGACGGACTTCTTGGTTGTCTTCTTGCTATTGGCGGTCTTCTTGTTGGTGGCCTTGGTGCTTGCTTTGGCCTTCGGGCGGCTAGCGGCACTCCTAGACGGACTGCCGCGCAGCGCCTTGCCGGGCGCGGCATTTGCCGAGCCGCGGCGACTGGCCGTACGAGTCCTGCTTTGCACAGGCATTGATCTCCCCCCCATGTTGATCAAGTACGAAGAGCTATTCCACGATTACAGCACGCTCACACCACTGCGAGCTAAAGAAAGTGGCAGGGGCCCATCCCAGCTCATCGCGCCGGCCCGCGCAGGAAGCACATAAAAGCAGCAATCACTGCCATCGGACCCTGCCGATTGACCGGGACAGTGCCACTTTGAGTGGGCACGCGATTTCTGGCCGCGGCCAGAAAAAGGTCGCTGAGACAGGACCAGCGGCGCTGCGGGTTCACTGGCAGGCCGTGCGGCAGCGAGTTCACAGCGCGCTACGCGTTCGCTCGCCGGGCCGCGCGGCACGGAGTTGACTCCGGCCGTGGCCATTTCCCATGTCCCCGCGCCCGGTGGCCAGCCTCTGGGCTGAGCGGCCGCGCGCCGTAGGCTTTCCCCGATCGATGTAGTGCGCAGTGTGCATGACGCGCTTGTCGACAGGATCGTCAGACGGGCCACGTCAATCCGCCTCGGCGACCCGCGGGCCGACGGGACGGAAATGGGCCCGCTCGCCAACGAGCCGCAGTACCGGAAGGTCGTGTCGTTCACGGCGGCGACCAGGGCGAGCAGGATGATGCCGAGCCCGTAACCGACCGT
>DAIRVB010000468.1:2542-4213 GCA_036803065.1 Streptosporangiaceae bacterium | reverse complement strand
CCCCGCCCGGGACCTGACGCACCTGGGGAGCCGACCAGATGATCGCCCCGGGCGGCCGGCGCTTGGCCACTGGCGTGCTCAGGCAGAAGCGACGCTCCGGCGCGGGCGGCTTGATCTGCGCGCACTGGGCGAACGACGACACCCGGCCCCAGAGATAGATCCCTTCCGAGCGGGTGAGGGCGTAGTCCCCGGTCTGGGAGTGAAACCAGAAGGCATACCCGGCCACCGGCGCGGCGCAGCCCGCGATGACCGCCACAAAGGGCCGCCAGCCGACCCGGCGGAGCACCAGGTACCCGCCCAGCACCAGGGGCAGCGTCACGCCCTCGGTCCGCACGATGACGGCGTACCCGGTGAGCAGGCCCGCCGCCAGGCAGGCCGGCCACGAGGGGCGGGGCCGCCAGAGCAGCAGCGCCACGCTGACCACGGCGAGGAATGTGAACAGGGTCTCCGCCATCATCATGTGCTCGAGCTCAATCTCGTTACCATCGAGCAGGACGGGCGCAGTGGCCAGCGCCGCCCAGTGCCGCGGCACTCCTGCCCGGCGCATCAGCACGTAGATGAGCACGCCGGCCGCCAGCCCCATCAGGTGCTGCACCACGGCGACCAGGATGAGGCTGTGGAACGGCTCGAGCGCGCGCAGGAAAAACGAGTAGCCGACCGACTTGGACAGGTCAGGCCTGGGTCGCAGTGCGGCACCGAGATACAGGAACGAGTCACCGACGAACCAGAGCATCCCCGGGTAGCCGACCACGGCGAGGAGCCGGAGGAAGGCGCCCGCGCCGAGCGCCAGCGTGAAGAGCCGGTTGTCCCTGGCCAGCCCGGCCAGCCTGGAGACCCTGGCCAGCCTGGAGACCCCGGGCCGCCTCGACACCCCGGGTCGCCTCGACACCCCGGGAAGGCTGGGGGGCACGGCCGGCCTACCCGGCATCAAGGTCCCCCGCCCTGGGCCGGGATGGGGCCGACTGGCGCGGGAACGCCGGCCGGGCGCGGCGGTCCCGCGGCCCACTGCTCCAGTTGCGCGACGAAGGAGCGGGCGTGCGCAGGCCAGCCGAGGGATTCGGCCGCACCGCGATGCCCGCGCAGCCCTTGCCTGGCCCGGAGCCCGGGATCGGCGGCCAGCCGGAGCACAGCGTCCGCCGCCGCACGCGGGTCACCAAACGGGACCACCGTGCCGCAGCCGTACCGCTCGACCAGGCCGACCGCGAGCGGGAGCGGGCTCGTGATCACCGGGACGGCGCGCGCCATGTACTCCGCGACCTTGGTCGGCAGGGAATGACGGAAATTCGGCTCGTCGTGCAGCAGCGAAAGACCCGCGAGGGCTCCCTCGGACATCAGCATCGCGAGATCGTTGGGCAGGAATCCGTGCCAGCGGACCAGGCCGGCCGCCTGCGCGCGGGCCAGCTCCGACCGGGCCTGCGCATCGGCCGGCCCGATGAGCTCGACCGCGATGCCGTGCGGCTGGAGCAGCCGCCCGACCTCGATCATCTCGGAGGTGCCCCGGTCCGGTGACAGATGGCCGATGTAGACGACCCGGTCGCCGCGCCCGGGCGGGGCGGGGTGATCGGGCACGTAGGTCGCGTTCGGCACGACCGGATGGCTGCGGCGGAACCGGCCCGCGTAGCCATGCTCGGCGAGGATCAGGTGGATCTTCCGCTCCGCGATCCGCTCCGC
>DAIRVB010000468.1:0-2442 GCA_036803065.1 Streptosporangiaceae bacterium | reverse complement strand
TCCGCTCCGCGATCCGCTCCGCCGCGCGTACCGCGGCGGCCATCGCGGGCCAGAGCAGGCCGGGCAGCCACGCCTTGGTGCTGAGCGCGGCGGCGGTGTCCTCGTGTACATCCCAGACGGTCGGCGGGCGCCTGCCCACCAGCGGCAGCTCGGGGTCGTGCACGATGAGCAGGTCGGCCGCGGGGCTGAGCCGGGCCAGTTCACGGCGGGCGGCGCGGAGCGCGGCGAGCCGGCTGCGGCCCACCGCACGGGGCACGTCGGCCGCGGCCAGGCCCGGCCAGGGCGCCACACCGCAGGCGCGCAGCGGCGCGATGTAGCTGACCTGATGACCGGCGTCCAGCAGGGCCCGGATCTGACGGTGCAGGATCCGGGCGTCCATCGGGTGGTGGACCACGGTGCAGACGACCACGCGCATCCCGGCCTCACAGAACCTCGGCCCGCTGGCTGACGATCCGGCCGCGGGTGTCCAGGATGAGCGGGGCATCGCGGGCGACCCGGTCGAGGTCGCAGGCGCGGTGATCCTGGAGCACGATGACCAGGTCGGTTCCGGCCAGCTCCGGGCCCAGGTCCACGACCCGGGGAACGGCGTCCCCGTCGATGGACCACTCCGCCACGAACGGGTCGTGGTAGGCGAGGATCGCCCCCCTGGCGCGAAGCCTGCGCGCGATCGGCCGGACAGGTGACTCGCGCTGGTCCGCGATGTCCCGCTTGTAGGTCACGCCGATCAGCAGCACGCGGGACCCGAAGAACTGCGCCGCGACGATGACAGATACCTGCTGTTCGTCAAGTCCGGGATGCCCTGGGATCACTGGTGGGTGTGGCGGAAGGCGGAGGAACGCGCGCACTACACCACCGCGCTGCGGCGGATCCAGCGTTCCGCGCTGCTGCGCGGGGCCGTGGTGTTCGACGAGGCGGGCCCGGACGTGGCCGCGTGGCTGCGCAGGGTCGGATTCGTGCTATCCACCAGTGACGACGAGAGCTTCCATGTCGCGCCAGCGGAGGGGATGGTATCCCGGGCCGTGCCCGTCCTGCGGCACTGGCCGGGCGCCGAGACCATCTACGACATGCGGTGGATCCACCGCAGCCCGGCCGACATGGCCCAGGCCATCGCGGCCCTGGGCGACGACGAGTGGCAGCAGGCCGGCGATCTGGCGCATCAGCAGGCTGCGGACGCGTTCGCGGTAGACCGCGTCCGCAGCAGCTGGCTGGACTTGCTCACCTCGGACCTGCCACCGACCGTCCCCGACCCCATCTACGAACTGCTGGGCGCGCCCTGATCAGCCGCGCTGACCGGGCGGCCGATCACCCGCGCCCGTACCGCGCTTCCGCCCGCCAGAAGTACAACGCCGATGGCCATCGCGCCGAACGCCCAGGCGACCGCGGACACCCAGATATGTGGCATGGACAGCGGCGCGTGGCAGTAGGCCTGGACGCCCGCGGCGCACTTGGCACTGTTATACGGTCTGGCTCCTGGCTCGGACCTCCGCTGCGAGGCGAGCAGTGCCTGCCGGGTCAGCGTGATGTACACGGCGGCCGGGTTCCCGGCGAGCCCGGTCCTGGCCCACGACGGAATGGCCACCGGCAGGGCGGCGATGCTGTACATGACACCGCAGAAATAGCGCCAGGTGCGCAACAGGAACGGCACGAGCTGGCTCACGTCGCGGACCTGAGCGCCCATCCTGGCCAGGATCAGCGCCGCGCCCAGATTGAACATGGTCTGCAGCAGGAGCACCGGGATCAGCAACAGCCAGTACCAGGTGATCGGCTCTCCGGTGCCGATCACGATCCCGAAGAGAACGATCATGGACAGCAGCATCTGCTGCAGCTCAACCACGCCGTAGGCGAGCGGCAGGCATGCCCGGGGGAAGTACATGGCCCTGATCAGCGAGACGTTGTTGGCCATCACCCGGGATCCGGCCAGGATGGAGCGTTCGGTGAAGGAGAATACGAAGACCCCGGTGACGAGGAAGGCCGGGTAGTTGGGCACACCGCGCCTGGCCCCGAAGATCACCCCGAAAATGAGGTAGTAGACGCCCGCGTTGAGCAGCGGCGTGAGGATCTGCCAGATCTGGCCGAGCCGCGCCTCGGTGTATGTCGAGATATTGCGCGCGGTGGCATAGGCGCCGATGAAGTACCGCCGCTGCCAGAGCAGGCGCAGGTAAGCGGGCAGTGAGGGCCGGGCGGCGGTCGACCGCAGGCCATGGCGTGCCGCCAGCACGGCCAGCGGCTCATCCGGAAGCGTCTCATCGCCGGCCCCATCCGCCAGCAGTCCGTCCGCCGGTGGCCTGGCCAGCACGGCCATGGCCTCCGGGCCCAGGCGGCCTGGGCCGGAAAGTCGCCGGAGATCATCCATATAGCAGCCACGCCCGTTCCGTTGCCGATGAGCGGGCACGTGACGTCAACCGGTTTGTGTTCCACGGCCCCTGGGGCAGCGTAGGAGGG
>DAIRVB010000467.1:0-4223 GCA_036803065.1 Streptosporangiaceae bacterium | reverse complement strand
CCAGCCCTCAGCGGCCAGCGCGAACACGGTCGCGGCACCGATCCCCCGCGCCGCCCCGGTGACCACGGCAACCCGCCCCGCCCTGGTCACGTCCGGGCCGCCGGCGCCACCGGATACCACGCATCCACCTCGCGGAACAGCTGCTCAGCGAGCGTGCCGAGCAGGGCCGCCCCTTCCCGGCGGCTGGCGCCAGTAGGGTCCCCGAGGATCCCGGCTGCGTTGACCGCGCGCACCCCTTCCGCCCGCAGCAGCGGCCAGATCTGCGCCAGCGGGCGCACGTCGCCGGGCACGGCGAGATGCATCCGCACCCGTGCGGGCGCTAGGGCCAGCATCATGGACGTCTCGGGACGGCCAGCGTGCGGGTCGCCCTCCCACCGGGGCATGTACACGTGCACGTCGCGGGACTCGGCCCGCAGCCGCCCGGCCGCGCGGGTCACTGGTCCGGCGTTGCCGCCGTGCGCCGAGACCAGCAGCAGCCGGGTGAACGTCCGCGCCGCGGACCGGCCGAGTTCCACGACGAGCGATTCCAGCACGGCCTGCCCGATCGACAGGGTGCCGGGAAAATCCGCGTGCTCCCCGCTGGACCCGTAGGTCACCGGCGGCGCGATCAGCACGTCGCCACGTGCTGCCGCGAGCCGTTCACACAAGGCGACCGCGATGTCGGTATCGGTCGACAACGGCAGGTGCGGCCCGTGCTGCTCAGCCGATCCGAGCGGCACGGCGAGCAGC
This sequence comes from Streptosporangiaceae bacterium, assembly GCA_036803065.1. Lineage (GTDB taxonomy): Bacteria > Actinomycetota > Actinomycetes > Streptosporangiales > Streptosporangiaceae > JAWWPY01. Next base: position 3,494 of record DAIRVB010000467.1, on the reverse strand, counting down.
GCCCCAGCCTGGGCGCGCTCGGCCACGTCAGGCCAGGCCAGGTCAGCCAGCCGGGCAGCCGCAGTGGGATCGGGGTATTCGCGCACGGGCTAGCTGCCCGCTGCTGCCGCGATCCCGGCGAGCGGGTTCTCGTCACACGCCCGGTAACCCGCGCCGGGCGAGGCCGGGCGGGGCCCGATCGACAGCGGAACCGGCCCGGAGCGCCGGCGGTGTGAGTGATCTGCTGACGGACGCGGCGGCAGCCGCGTGTCCGTGGCGGCGAGTGCCGCCGCGCCGTAGCCCTTGACGCATTCGGGGTCCGGCCCGTCCAGCGGCAGGCCGGTGAAGAACTTGGCCGCCATGCACCCGCCCCGGCACGAGTCGAACGCCGAGCAGGACCGGCACGCGCCACCAGTCTGCGGGCGGCGCAGTTCCGCGAACAGCTCCGAGTGCTGCCACACGCGGCGGAAGCCGCCCGGGGAACGCACGTTGCCGGCCAGGAAATTGTCGTGGATCGCGAACGGGCAGGCGTACACGTCGCCGACAGGGTCGATCAGGCAGACCACCCGCCCCGCGCCGCACAGGTTCAGCCCGGGCAGGGACTCGCCGTACCCGGCGAGGTGGAAGAACGAGTCGCCGGTCAGCACGGTACTGCCATGGGCCAGCAGCCAGTCGTAGAGCCCGCGCTGCTGCTCGGCGGTGGGGTGCAGATCGTCCCAGACATCCGCGCCGCGGCCGGAAGGACGCAACCGGGTCAGCCGAAGCTGCGCGCCGAAGCGGTCGGCGATGGCCTTGAACGCGTCGAGCTGACCGGCGTTGTGCCGGGTCACCACCACCGAGATCTTGAACCCGGTAAACCCGGCGCCGGCCAGGTGACGCATCGCGCGCAGCGCGATCGCATACGAGCCGGCGCCACGCACCGCGTCGTTGACCCCGGCCGTCGCGCCGTCCAGCGAGATCTGCACGTCGACGTAGTCACTCGCGGCCAGCCGCCGCGCGATCCCGGGCGTGATCTTGATGCCGTTGGTGGAGAACTTCACGCCCACCTGGTGCGCGGTCGCGTAGTCCACGAGTTCCCAGAAGTCCGGGCGCACGGTGGGCTCGCCACCGCCGATGTTGACGTAGAAGACTCCCATCCGCTCCAGTTCATCGATGACCGCCTCGCACTCCGCGGTGCCCAGCTCGCGCGGATCACGGCGCCCGGAGCTGGACAGGCAGTGCACGCAGGCCAGGTTGCAGGCGTAGGTCAGTTCCCACGTCAGGCAGATCGGCGCGTCCAGCCCGTACTGGAACTGCTCCACCAAAGACCCGGCCCGCCCCGGGGCGGCGGTGACCGGTGTCATGGCGCTTCCCTCGGGCAGATCACCGTCGAGGACGCTAGGGCGCCGAGCGCGCTCGCGTACCTGGGCAGGTCCGCCTCCGGCACGCCAGCGGCGGCGCAGGCACTGCGCGCGCTGCGCTGCGACGCCAGCGCCTGGACCACGGCCAGCAGCGCCGGGCTCTTCAGGAACGACAGCCGCCGCGTCCCGAAGTGATACAGCAGCGCACCGAAACGCTCCGGCCGGACCGACACCTGCGGGTGCAGCCGCCAGGACCCATCCAGGTCGAAGCCCGCCGCGCCGCAGCCGCCTGTGTCTTTAGTAGACACCGCACATGCCGTCGATCGAGACCTCTTCGACGAGCACGTCCGCGTCGACCAGCATGTCCGCGTCGAAAACCTCGACGGCATCCGGCGCCGCCGTCTCGTCGGCCGGCTCGATCGAAGCGGTCGGATTGTCGGTCATCTCGGCTCCTTCAGCGAGGTGAACTCGCGACGCAGATATTCGGCACTGAGTGACGAATATCCGATACGTTAACGGCACTGAGTGACGGAATCAAGAGCCAGAGCGGAACGAGCATGCCGATGACTGCACCCCGGTGACTGCACCCCGGCACGATGCTGGCAGCAGTCGCCGCGGACGGCCGCCCCGGACCAGTCGGCGAGCCCTGGAACTCATCGCGCTGCGCCTGTTCACCGAGCAGGGCTTCGAAGAGACCACCGTCGAGCAGATCGCCGCGGCGGCAGGCGTCAGCCGCCGGGCCTTCTTCCGCTACTTCGACTCCAAGGCCGCCGTGCTCTGGCATGAGTTCGACGGCGAGGTCGAAGCCCTCCGCGCGGCCTTCACCCGCATCCCCGACAGCGTGCCCATGATGACCGCGATCCGGCAGGCCGTTGTCGGTGTCAACCGGTACCACGCCGAGGACCTGCCGGAACTGCGCACCCGGATCAACCTCATCAGTTCCGTACCCGCCCTCCAGACCAGTGCCGCACCGCACTACGACGCCTGGGAACGCGCCGTCAGCGACTTCGCCGCAGGCCGGATCGGCCAGCCCGCCGACTCGCTCTACGCGCTCGCCATCGGCCGCACCACGCTCGCTGCCTGCCGCGCCGCTTACGATCGCTGGGTCATCCGGGCCGACGCGGACCTGCCCGTCTACCTCGACGCGGCGCTCACCGCACTGGCGGCCGGCTTCGCCCCGGCCAGCCTGCCCGCCGAGCCGGACACCGGGCAGCAGGTGCACGGCGGGAACCGGCGGCCCGGCGCGAGACGCGCCGGGCCGCTATGACGGTAATCTCATTCGCACTGGAAGGGCGGGGGCGGCATCTGCCACACCGGAGACTTACCAGCGAGCCCTGAAATGTGACGGTGCCGCCGACCGGGGACTGGCTGATCACCTTTCCGATTTTGTGCAGGTGGAGTCGTCGACATAGTTGATCAGGCCGGAGTCGAAGCCGGCCGCCTGCAGGGCTGTTTGCGCCGGGCCGAACCGCAGGCCCACCACGTTGGGCACCGTGCCCATGGCCGGGTGGATGGACCAGGTGAAGCTGGAACTGCCGGAGAAGCCCTGCGTGTCCGTCGCGGTCACGAGCCGCGCAGCGAGCGCGGCCCGGATCCGGGTGGCCTCCTGGCGGTAGACCTTCTCGAGCTCGCCGGCACCGTCCACACTGGCTAGCCTTCCAGCTGGTCCTGGCCAGCCCCGCAACCGGCCTCCAGATTCAGCGGATCCCGCCCCGCGCGATCAAATGCCGTCCAGTGGGTTGTTTCGCGAAGGTGGAGGCCGCACCATCGCTTCGATCAGCCGAGACGGCGTTGCTGGTCCCGGTACGCCGGGATCAGCTCGGTCCATCGCGTCTGCCAGTCCGCGGCCGGCCGGCCCGCGAGATGCGCGGCGAGGTCCTCGACGTGTGCCTGCCATCCCGCGCCGTACGACGCCACCTCGCCCAGCGGAAGCCCGCGCTCCTGCAATACCAGCCGGGTCTGGTCGCCATCAGGAACGAGCTCGGCCTCGATGACGGTCTGATCGTCCTGTCCGGGAGACATGGTCACCAGCAGCCGCCGGGGAGGCTCGCATACGTCAACCCGCCCCGGGCCTTCCCAGCCGCTGGTGAAGCTGGCCCGGAACTCGCCGCCCAGCCGCAGATCGCCTTCCACCTCTGCGATCCAGCGCGCCAGCCGCTGCGGATCAGTCAGCGC
>DAIRVB010000466.1:0-4224 GCA_036803065.1 Streptosporangiaceae bacterium | reverse complement strand
GGCCTGAAGATCTCCGCCGTGAGCAACGACGAAGTGAAGATCTCTGTCGACCTGGGAATTGTCTCGGGGAGCGCGACGGCGCGGGTCACCAAGGTCGGCCCCAATAAGATCAATGTCAAGGTGGTCTCGGCGGACGGCCTGCCCGTGTCAGCGCTCGGCAGCCTGGCTGACACCACGATTACCATCCCGGCGCTGCCCATGGGAATGACGCTGCAGAGCGTCAGCGTCTCGGCCCAGGGCGTGCTTATCCACATCACCGGCCAGAACCTGAGCTTCGGCGGCTAAGCCCGGGATCACCTGCGGGGATGTACCGCTGAGCCTGGGCGGCCTACCATGCGCAGGTGGCCATGGTGTTCGGGGTTGTCAAGCGTCTCCTCGTGGGACGGCCCGTGCAGAGCGACAAGCTGGGTCATACCCTGCTCCCCAAGAAGATCGCGCTGCCGGTGTTCGCGAGCGACGCGCTCTCCTCGGTGGCCTATGCCACCGAGGAGATCCTGATTGTCCTGTCGGTCGGCGGGATCGCGTTCTTCCACTACACCCCGTACATCGCCGTGGCGGTTGCGGTGCTGATGCTGGTCGTGGTCGCCTCCTACCGGCAGAACGTGCACGCCTACCCGTCCGGCGGCGGGGACTACGAGGTGGCCAGCACCAATCTTGGGGCGCCGGTTGGCATGGCGGTGGCCAGCGCGCTGATGGTGGACTACACGCTGACGGTCGCGGTATCCGTATCCGCCGGCGTGGCCAACCTGGCCTCGGCGTTCCCGGTCCTGGACACGCATGTCACGCTCATCGCGGTCATCGTCGTGGCGGTGATCGCGCTGATCAACCTGCGCGGCGTGCGAGAGTCGGGGACAGCGTTCGCGATCCCGACCTACGCCTTCATTGCCGTGGTCATGCTGATGATCGTGTGGGGCGCCAGCCGACTGGCCCTCGGGCACCACCTGCATGCGGAGAGCGCCAGCTACCGGATCAAGTCCGCTCGCGAGTTCGGCGGCCTCGCCCTTATCTTCCTGCTGCTGCGCGCCTTCTCCTCCGGCTGCACCGCGCTGACCGGGGTGGAAGCGATCAGCAACGGGGTCCCGGCGTTCCGCAAGCCCAAGAGCAAGAACGCCGCCACCACGCTGGCCCTGCTCGGCGGCATCGCCGTGACGATGTTCGCCGGGGTGACCGTGCTGGCCCTCGCCAGCCATGTGCATGCCGGCCCACCGCAGGACCTGATCGGCCCACCGCAGGGGCAAACCCCCCGCACCGTGATCGCCCAGGTGGGCCGGGCGGTGTTCGGGTACTCCTCGCCGCTGTTCTATTTCCTGCAGGTCGTGACGGCACTGATCCTGGTGCTGGCCGCGAACACCGCCTTCAACGGCTTCCCGGTGCTCGCCTCGATCCTGTCCCGGGACGGTTACCTGCCCCGCCAGTTGCACACCCGCGGCGACCGGCTGGCGTTCAGCAACGGGATCATCCTGCTGTCGGGGTTCGCGATCCTGCTGATCGTGATCTTCCAGGCGTCCCCCACCCGGCTGATCCAGCTCTACATCATCGGCGTGTTCGTGTCGTTCGTGTGCAGCCAGACCGGGATGATCCGGCACTGGAACCGCCTCTTGCGCACGGAGAGCAATACCAAGGCCAGGCTGCACATGATCCGCAGCCGGGCGATCAACACGGTCGGGGCCTGCTTCACGGCGGTTGTCCTGGTCATCGTGCTTGTCTCGAAGTTCGCCAGCGGCGCCTGGATCGTGGTGGTGGCCATGCCGGTGATCTGGCTCACCATGCGGGGCATCCACCGGCACTACGAGAGCGTCGCCATCGAGCTGGCACCGCCGGCGGACCTGGCGATGACCCTGCCCGCCAGCAACCGCTCGATCGTCTTGGTCTCCAAGTTGCACCTGCCGACGCTGCGGGCACTGGCCTACGCCCGGGCGACGCGGCCGAGCCATCTAGAGGCCGTCACCGTCGATGTCGACGAGGCCGAGACGCTCAAGCTGAAGGAAGACTGGGACCGCGCCAACATCCCGGTGCCGCTCACGGTGGTGGCTTCCCCGTACCGGGAGATCACCCGCCCCATCGTCGGATACGTGAAGCGGCTCCGCCGCGAGAGCCCCCGCGACATCGTGACCCTGTACATTCCCGAATACGTGCTGGGTCACTGGTGGGAGCAGTTGCTGCACAACCAGAGCGCCCTGCGGCTGAAGACCAGGCTGCTGATGCAACCCGGCGTTGTCGTCGCCAGCGTCCCCTACCAGCTGAAGTCGGCCATGCACGTCCGCGCGGCCAGCGCGCCCGTGATGAAGGCCCCCGTGGAGGTGCCCGTGATGAAGGTGCCCGTGGAGGCCGTCGCCGGTCCCGCCGGTCCCGACGGGCAGGGCGAACCCGTGAAGCCCACCACGATTGGCCGTCTGGCGCCTTGGCGCCGGCTCACCGCGGGCCGCGACACGCTGCACGCCGAGGAACTGCAGGCCCAGGTGGCCGAAACCAGCGCGACTCCCATAGGCGACTGCACAGATCACGATTTCGTGGACGTATCCGGCACGCTCCGCACGGTTACCCTCCGTCCCCGCGGCACCAGCCTCACGATGGAAGCGGACCTGTGGGACGGTACCGGCCACATCACGCTGATCTGGCTCGGCCGGCGCGACATCCCGGGCATCCGGCCCGGCAAGCACGTCACGGTGCACGGGCGCATCGCCCGGATCAAGGACGAGCGCACCATTTACAACCCGATCTACCAGCTGAAGGCGGGCCCAGACTGACCGGCCCCGATTGACCAGGCCCAAGCCTGACCAGGCCCGCATCGCGCTGTGTCCCCGCTCGCCTCCGGGGCCCCACCCACCTCCCCATCCCACTTCACTGCGCCACCTTCCCTCCTCGCTCGTACCTCGCTCCTCAGTCCAGGCAGCGCCGCGCCCCTCCGGCTCGCTCACGCCTGGAAGCGGTAGCCCATGCCGGGCTCGGTGATCAGGTAGCGCGGCCGGGACGGATCGGGCTCCAGCTTCCGGCGCAGCTGGGCTACATACACCCGCAGGTAGTTGCCCTCGGTGTGGTACTGCGGGCCCCAGACCTCCTGGAGCAGCTGGTGCTGCGTCACCAGCCGTTCCCTGTGCCGCACCAGAACTTCGAGGAGCTGCCACTCGGTCGGCGTCAGGCGGATGTCACACTCGCCCCGCCTGACCCGCTTCGCGGCCAGGTCCACGGTGAAGTCGCTGGTCGCCACCACGGGCTCATCGGGGGCCGGCGACGCGCGGCGGACCGCGGCCCGGAGCCGGGCGAGCAATTCATCCATCCCGAAGGGCTTGGTGACGTAGTCGTCCGCGCCCGCGTCGAGGGCGGCTACCTTCTGGCTCTCCTGGCCCCACGCGGATAGCACGATGATCGGGGTGGAAGTCCAGCCGCGGACTCCCCTGATCACCTCGGTCCCGTCCATATCCGGCAGCCCGAGATCGAGTATCAGCACATCAGGGCGCTCCCTGGCCATCGCGGCCAGGCCCGTCGTGCCATCGGAAGCGGTAGTCACCTGGTAGTCGCGTGCGGCGAGGTTGATCCGCAGCGCCCGCAGGATCGGCGGCTCGTCGTCGATGACCAGGACCCGGGTCATTGGTCCGCTGCCGTGGTGGAACTGGCCGACGTGACCGCGACGGGCAGGCTGACCCGGATGGTTAGCCCGCCGCCCGGCGTGTCCACCGCGGTCACCGATCCGCCCATGACGTCAAGGAACCCCTTGGCCACGGCCAGCCCGAGGCCGACCCCGGTGCCAGTGCCGCGCTCGTCGAGCCGGTCGAACGGCTCGAACATTCGCGGCTTCAGGCCGTCGGGCACTCCCCTGCCGTGGTCCACGATCTCCAGGATCACCGCGCTGCCAACGTGTTGGGCTCGCATCACCGGCCCCCGGCCGGGCGGGGAGTGGGCCAGCGCATTGGAGAACAAGTTGGCCAGCACCCGTTCGAGCAGGCCTGGGTCGGTGCGCACCAGCGGCAGCTCATCCGGCACGAGCATCTGGATGCCCATCGCCGGGGCGAGGCCACGCAGCGCGACCGGCGCGACCTCGTCGATCGAGGTGGGCCGCAGGAAGGGTTGCAGTGAGCCGGTGGCCAGCCGGCTCATGTCGAGCAGGTTCCCGATAAGCGCGTCGAGCCGGTCGGCCGCGTCCTCGATCGCGGCCAGCAGGGCGGCCTCGTCAGCCGCTGTCCACTCGACATCCGTCTGCCGCAGGGTGCTGACGCTGGCTTTGAT
>DAIRVB010000465.1:0-4233 GCA_036803065.1 Streptosporangiaceae bacterium | reverse complement strand
GCCCGGGGGCGCCCGCGCTGGCACCTCCGGCGCTAGCGGCTTCCGGCCCGGCGATCCCGTCCTCCAGTTCGGCGTCGTCGGCCAGGTCATCGTCGACTACAACGACGACATCCACCTCGACGTCATCCACCTCGACGTCCAGGTCCACCGCGACGATGTCCACAAAGTCATCGAGTTCGGTCGTATCCAGGACCCCATCGGCCAAGTCGGCGTCGGCCGGGTCCACCTCGGCATCGAGCCCGGCCTCAGCGTCCAGGCCAGCCTCGTCATCCAGGTCCGGCACCCCGACCAGGTCCACCGTTTCGCCAGTTGCCACAGCCTCACCTATGTCCCCGGCGGACTGCGCACCCTGCTGCTTGGCTCCGCCAGAGCCCTTCTTCGGCCCGCCTGGGCCGCCCGGCTGGGCCGCCTGAGCGCCCTGACGGCCGCCCGACCTCCCACGCTTACGACGTCCCGGCGACGGTGGCGCCTCGCGCCCGTCGGCCGCGGCGTCACCATCCACGAGCGTCACCGCTCGATCCGGCCGAGAACCGGCCGCCTCCCCTGATCCGGTGCGCCCGGAGGCTTGATGCGCTGGCACCTGCCCGCCCCGGCCTTCCGGCCTTGGCTGCCTCCGCGCTGCGGAGCCTGCAGCGCTTGCCATCGCAGTCACCCCTTCCTTCGCTGGACGGCGGCCTGCCGAGCCGCAAACAACCGATGACTAGCCGAACTGGCAGGCGACACAGACACCTCTCCCTGCGTACGTGAGCGGGAAATGGACCCTACTGCGCACATCCCGCTGCTGGGACCGCGTCGGAAGCAGTCCCCGCACCGCGGTACGCCACGGTCGCGAGCGGCCTTACTCCCGACCACCACCTTAGGCGGAGTCGACGGGTAGCTCGTACCGCCGACGGGGCCTGTGCCGCCATCGGCCGCCTCACCACCTGGCCCACCTTCGCATCATTGCTATCTCCCTCATGCCTTACCCCTCCGAGCCACGGGGATCACACTGTTAGCCGCGCGGGGCGGCGGAGTGCCGTCGCGGCGCGGTGCGTGCAGGACCAGGACGGTCACATCGTCGTCTTGCTCATGACCCGTGAGCATCCGGTCTACCAGGTACTCCAGCAGCCTGGCAGGATCTTCGACCACACCCGGCCGCGCCTGCGCCGCCACCGCGACCAACTCGTCGAGGCCCGTGTCGAGGCCGCGCCTGCGGTTCTCGACCAGCCCATCCGAGTAGAGCACCGCCGTGTTCCCGGGCGGCAGCCGGAACACATACTGCTGACGCGGGCTCGGCCAGCCCAACGGCGTGCCGGCTTCGGTCTGGTCGAGCCGCGGCGGCGCGTCACTGGACAGCAGCAGCGGCGGCAGATGCCCTGCGTTACCGGCCAGGCCCTCGCCGGTGACTGGGTCAACGACCAGGTAAGCCACGGTCGTCACCTGCTCGTCCAGTTCGGTGGCGGTGAACAGCCGGTCGAGCCCGGCGAGCACCGCGGCCGGCCGAGGGTCGGTGAGCGCGAGAGCACGCAGCGCGTTGCGCACCCGGCCCATGCCCGCCGCGGCGGTGAGCCCCTTTCCCATCACGTCGCCCGCCGCGACGGCAAGCCTGCCGTCCGGCAGCCGGAACGCGTCGTACCAGTCCCCGCCGATTTCCATGTTCCTGGTGACCGGCCGGTAGCATGCCTCCAGGATGATCCCTGGCACGCTGGGCAGCCGGTCAGGCAGCAGGCTGCGCTGCAAGGTCTCAGCCGTGGTGTGCTCACGCTCGAACAACGACGCGCGCTCCAGCGCCAGGGCGCACTGGCCGGCGAGCGCCTCAAGGAAGACCCGCTCCTCCTCGGTGATCTGGCGGGGCCGGGTGAAGGAGAACCGCAGCGCGCCGAGCGGGGCACCCGCGGCCAGCAGCGGCAGACCCACCCAGGCCCGTTCGTCGCTGTGGGTAAGGAACAGGTCGACGTCTGCGACACCATCGAACAGCCTGCGCAGCGCCTCAGGGTTCTCCACCAGCACCGGGCGCCGGGCGGTGATCGCGGCAGTCATCACGCTGGCCACGTCCAGCGGGATGTCCCCGCCGGGTGCCCCGGGGCTTTCCGGGAGCCCGCCAGGATTGACCGTGCGCAACCGGAGCCGGTCCGGGTCCAGCAGCGCCACCGCGGATCGTTCCGCGCCGATAGCAGAGCGCCCGACCTCGGTGATCACCTCGACCACCTGCAACACGGTCAGCGCCTCGGCGAGCATCGAGGTCGCCTGCTGCAGCCTGGCGGTACGCAACGCGGCGGCCGACAGCTGCTCGGTCAGCCTGCCGCGCATCTCCTCGGCCTCACGCTGGCCGGTGACGTCAGTGCTCGCCCCCACCCACTCGATGATCTTCCCGTCCCGCTCGATCGGGACAGCGCGTACGTCGTAATGCCGGTATGACCCAGTTTTGGTGCGCACCCGGTACCGGTTATCAAAGACCTTTCCGGCCTGAACGCAGTCGCGCCAGTCACGGTCCACACGCTCGCGGTCCTCAGGGTGGATCGCGTCCAGCCAGCCGTTGCCCAGGTACTCCTCCAGGGTCTGGCCGGTGATCCAGCGCCACTCCGGGGAGTCCTCCGCGATGGCACCCGTCGGCGTGGTCACCCAGACCACCTGGGCGCCGGCCTGCACGAGCGACCGGTACCGTTCCTCGCTCCTGCGGACCGCCTCCGCCGAGTTCTGGCGGTCAGTGACATCCACCGCGATCAGGGCAACACCGGTGATGTTCCCCTCCGGATCATGCGAGGGGAACCAGGAGAAGGCCCAGTGCCTGAGTTGCGACGCGGCTGGGGCGGCCGTATCTGGGCCGGCCGCTATATCTGTGCCCGCTGCGTCCTGACCAGCTGCGCTCGGGCCGTCCGCCCGCGCTGCCGTGCCGTCCGCCGCTGGGGCGTCCACGGCCGTGCCGTTAGTGCCCGTCCTCGCCAGAGCGCCGCTCACCACGGTGACCGGCTGGTCAGCCTCGAACAACGGCTGATCTTCCTCGAGGACCCGGCGGACCGCCGACTCCACCCTGGCCGCCAGCATCTCCGGCCAGACTTGCGAGGGCAGCCGGCCAAGGTGCTCGCCGAGGCCGCGCCCCGGCAGCCCGGCCAGGGCCCGGTTGATCCTCCGGAAGCGCAGATCGGTACCGAAGAACGCGAACCCAATCGGGGCCTCGCGCAGCAAGGTGGCGAGCAGCGCCGAGTCGGAAATGTCCAGCCCGGACATCTGGGGCTGGGGTGCAGAAGTGTCAGTGCTCATCGTCCGCACTCCGGTCCCGTGCGTGAGCCATGCATCGGCTCCTTCCTGCTCACCGCAGACTCAAGCAGGCTAGTGGCAACAACGCGGTCACGGGGAGCCACCGGTACGGCACCGCACCGCCGCGCGTACCACGCACGGCAACCGCAGACATCGCGGTGGCCACGCAGGCAAGCTTCCCATATCCTAGGCGAAATCGCGCGGCCCCGGAGCCAGCACGCCGACGTTGGGGCCCGCGAGGACAGCCTCGCCGGGGCCGGCAAATCTAACGAACCCGGAAACGTGCCGGCATCCCGCGTGGACGTGGCACGGCGCGCCGTGAATCTGGGAAGCTGTTCATGTGAGCCCGCAGAGCAGACGCCGAGGGCCCCCTGGCGGGGCGGGCCACTCAGGCCACGGCAAAGGAAGTGGGCCGGCCGCGGCCGGGGCCTCGCCCCCGCCGAACGCGCTGTTCGCCGAGATGCTGCGCGCTGCGCGCGAATTGCTCGCGGTCCGCAGTCCGCTCGACGCCGAGCTCATGGTCAGCGAACTGCTCGGCACCTGGTGGGGGCAGGGCGACCCGCAGGCGGGGCGGCGCGGCCGCGCGGACGTCGAGGAACTGGTGGGCGAGGGTCTCGTCGGCTACGCGGCGCAGCAGAAAAGCCCGGCCGCGCTGGCGCTCCTGTCCGGCATAGCCTGCCTGGGCACGCCGCGCCAGGCAGCCCGGGCCGAGGCGGCCGCCCTGGCCATGATGGAGCACGGGGTAGCCAGACCCGGCTGGTCGGAGCACGTCGGCGCCGTGGCCGCGGCAGAGTGCTACGTGAACTCCGATATCTTCGGCGACCGCGACGAGGTCGTGTGCGTGTTCAGTTACGCGGGGGAAGAGCCGCACGCCCTCGTCATGGTGGTGGATTACAACGCGGGCGGGATGCTGCGCGACGGATGGGTGACCTCGCAGGTGGACAAGCTTCTCGAACGCTGCCGCGATGCCGGTGCCGCGGCCGCGGGCGAGACGGC
>DAIRVB010000464.1:0-4235 GCA_036803065.1 Streptosporangiaceae bacterium | reverse complement strand
GGAGTACACAGAGCGTCGCTGGCTCACCATGACGCCGGGGCCGCGCATTACCCCTATTGAGATCAAGCTGAAACAAGGCTGGGCGATGATCGCTTTTGGGGTCTGGCGGTGATCGGCCCGGCGAGGCACCATCGCAGGTAGTGGCCATTTCTGGCTCCGCCGTTTCGGCGGCAGACATGAGGAGTGCATATGAGCGAAGCGGCTTCCGTTCCGTTCTCCGAGACGAAGGCGCCCGAGTCCCCGGACCGGCTGCACCGGGGCGCGCTCAGCCTGGTGGACATCTCCGCGTCGACGATGGCGAATATCGGCCCGGCCTACAGCTTCTTCTTCGGGTTCGCGTTCCTGGTGGTCACGGCGGGCATCGCGGCGCCGCTGACGATCATCGTGGCCGCCATCGCGATCGCGCTGCTGGGCAACACGCTGTCCCAGTTCTCCCGGGTGATGCCGTCGACCGGCGGGTTCATCTCGTTCGTCGGCAAGACCTTCGGTGGTACCAGCGCGGTGACCACCGCGTTGCTCTGCGGGGCGGGCTACATCATCGCGATCTCCTCCGTGCTGGCGATCTGCGGCGGGTTCCTGTCCATCACGTTGCAGTACTACTTCGGCTGGAACATCCCCTGGGTGATCCTGTCGGTGATCCTGACCGCCGGGGCCATCGTGATGATGATCCGCGGCGTGGCGGTCTCGACCAAGCTGGCCGGCTTCTTCTTCGCCTTCGAGATGCTGGTGCTGGTCGTGGTGTCGGTAGTGGTGATTATCAAGGACGGCGGCCACCTCAGCGTCACGCCGTTCGAGCCGAGCCACATCACCAACGGCTTCACCGGCCTGGCCGCGGGCTTCCCGCTGGCCATCTACCTGTTCATCGGGTGGGAGAACTCCGCGGCGCTGGCCGAGGAGACTGGCAACCCGCGGCGCAACGTGCCGCGGGCGGTTTTCCTGTCGATCGGCCTGATGGCCGTCAGCTACGTGCTGTTCGCCTTTGCCACGGTCACGGGCTTCGGCTATAACGGCTCCAAGATCGGCTCGTCGGCCAGCCTGCCCTTCATCGCGGTGGCGCACGGGGTGCTGGCCGGCTTCGCCGTCTTCGCTTACATCGCCGGGATGACCTCCACCCTCGGCGTGCTGATCTCGGCCGTGAACTCCCAGTGCCGGCTCATCTTCAACGCCGGCCGCGAGGGCCTGCTGCCGGCCTGGCTCGGCAAGGTGCACCCGACCCGCCGCACGCCGGTGAACGCCATTTTCGCGTTCGTGGGCATCGCATCCGTGATCATCGCGGTCTGGGCGCTCGGTCACATTTTCACCGGGCACACCGGCGGCAACGCGATGAGCCCGGTCACGTTCTTCGTCGAGTCGTCCACGATGGGCACGATCTTGATCCTGGTCGTGTACTTCCTGTCGAACCTGGCTCTGCCGTTCTACTACCGGAAGTACCGGCCGCAGGAGTTCAGCGTCCTGAAGCACCTCGTGCTGCCGATCCTCGGCATGATCGCCATCGCTGTGCCGGTCTACTACCTGTCGAAGCCAGGGCAGCCGGCGCCGTACAGCTGGTACCCGTACGCCGCGCTCATCGTGATCGTCGTGTCGATCGTCTACGCGGTCGTGCTGACCAGCCGGGATCCGTCGCTGGGCGACCGGGTTGGCTCCATCATCGCGGATGAGTGATCTGGCCACGTCAAAGACGCTGCCGGGCTGGGCGGCAGCCCGGTGCGCGCCAGCCCGGTGCAGGTACCGGGCTGGCGCGCACCGCTGTGGGCCACCCGGGGGCTTGCAGCGCGGTCTCGCGGGCACGGCTACAGGTGGTTCCGTTGACGGCGCATCGGATCAGGGAGATTGATCATGACTGACACCGCCGTGAGGTCCGCAGAGGTGCCCGGACCCGTCCCGGCCCATCCGCTCGATCCGGCTAGCGCGGAGGAGTTCCTGGCCGGGCGGCGGATCCTGGCCGACGCGGGCCTGCTGACCCAGACGGTCAGGTTCGCCTATTACGGCCTGGAGGAACCGCCCAAGGACGCGGTACTCGCCCTCGCGGCCGGGGCACAGCCGGACCGCCAGTTGCGGGCGTTCCTGATCGACGTGGTCAGCGGCGAGTCAAGCGACGTCGTCGTGTCGCTGGCCCGCGGCGAGGTGACCGCACGCCGGACGCTGGACCCGCTGATTGATGGCCAGGTGCCGATCCTGGACCAGGACTTCGCGCTGGCCGAGAAGGTCGTCCACGCCGATCCGGAGTGGCGCGCGGCCATGGCCCGGCGCGGGCTCACCGACGTCTCGAAGATCCGCGCCTGCCCGCTGACGGCCGGGTCGTACGGGGTGGCGGACGAGCAGGGACGCCGGATGGTCCGGGTCCTCGCGTTCCTGCAGGCAGGCGAGCACGACCTGGCCTGGGCGCACCCGGTGGACGGCGTGGCGGCGTACGTCGACCTGATCGAGGGCCGGGTATTCAAGGTGATCGACGAGTTCGAGTTCCCGGTCCCGAGGGAATCGGGTGATTACGACGACCCGGCGGTCAGCGGGCCGCAACGGACCACCTTGAAGCCGATCGAGATCACCCAGCCGGAGGGGCCGAGTTTCACCCTCGAAGGCAACGCGGTGGAGTGGCAGAACTGGTCGCTCCGCATTGGGTTTGACGCCCGCGAGGGACTCTCGCTGCATCAGATCAGCTACGACGACGATGGCCGGCGCCGGCCAGTGATCTACCGCGCCTCCATACCCGAGATGGTCGTTCCCTACGGCGATCCGGGGCCGACCCGGTACTGGCAGAACTACTTCGACACCGGTGAGTACCTGGTCGGGAAGTGGGCGAACTCGCTGGAGCTAGGCTGCGACTGCCTGGGCGAGATCGCCTACCTCGACGCCACGGTCACCGACGACCACGGCGAGCCGCGGGTGATCCGCAACGCGATCTGCATTCATGAGGAAGACTTCGGCATCCTCTGGAAGCACACCGACATCTTCAACGGCTCAGCCCAGTCCCGGCGCCAGCGGCGCCTGGTCGTGTCGTTCTTCACCACCGTCGGGAACTACGACTACGGCTTCTACTGGTACTTCTACCTGGATGGCACGATCGAGTGCGAGGTGAAGCTGACCGGGGTGCTGTTCACCTCGGCCTACCCGGGCGCGGGCCACTCGTACGTGACAGAGGTCGCCCCGGGTCTGGGCGCGCCTGCCCACCAGCACCTGTTCAGCGCGCGCCTGGACATGATGGTGGACGGGCTTGCGAATGCGGTCGACGAGATCGACGTTGAGGGATGCGCAGTCGGAACGGACAATCCATTCGGCAATGCGCTGGCCCAAACGGTGACGCGGCTTGGCCGTGAATCGGAGGCTGGGCGGCGGGCGGCGCCGGAGCGGGACCGGATCTGGCGGGTGACCAATCCGGAGGTGACCAACCGGTTCGGCCAGCCGGTCGGCTTCACGTTGTATCCGCAGGCCGCGCCGACCCTGCTGGCTGATCCGTCCTCGTCGCTGTATGCCCGGGCGGGGTTCGCCACGAAGCATTTGTGGGTGACGCGGTATGACCCGGCGCACCGCTATCCGGCCGGGGATTTCGTGAACCAGAATCCTGGGGGTGCGGGCATCCCGGCGTTCATCGCGGGCGACCAGGACATCGACGGCGCTGATGTTGTGCTGTGGCACACGTTCGGGCCGACCCACTTCCCGCGGCCGGAGGACTGGCCGGTGATGCCGGTGAGCCGGTGCGGGTTCACCCTCAAGCCCACTGGCTTCTTCGGCCGTAATCCCACGCTCGACGTGCCGCCGCCTGCTGGAGGGCACTGCCGTCCGGGCGGCTGATCTGGGAGACCGCCGGTCCCGGCAATAAGCACCGTGAGATATCGTGCAAACACGAAATGTGTCGCATTATGGGCCCGAGACGGGCCTTGCAGCACACAAAAGAACGTTGTCCGGGAGTCGGTCCAGGAGCGGCGCAGCGCACTATGGCTCGGGTCGCACACGCCAGGGCGGGAGGCGCGATGGCTGACGAGCCGAGCTGGATACCGCCAGGAGTGGACACCAAGCGGGCGAACACCGCCCGTGTCTACGACTACCTGCTGGGCGGCAGCCACAACTTCCTGGCCGACCAGGACCTGGGCCGGGCGATCGCCGCGGTCGATCCCAACGTCCGGATGATCGCGCGGGCCAACCGCGATTTCCTCGGCCGGGCGGTGCGGTTCCTCTCCGCGGGCGGCATCCGCCAGTTCCTCGACATCGGCTCCGGCATTCCGACCCAGGGCAACGTG
>DAIRVB010000463.1:0-4238 GCA_036803065.1 Streptosporangiaceae bacterium | reverse complement strand
GGATGATGCGGGCGAAGGAATGGGCCAGTGGCAGGAACAGCAGTGCCGAGTGGCCTGGTGCCTGGAAAATGGCGGGCAGCGCCGCGACCGCGTTACGCACCCCGCTGAGCAGGTTGCCGTGGGTGAGCTCGCAGCCCTTGGGACGCCCGGTCGTGCCCGAGGTATAGATGATCGTGGCCAGGTCACCGGCGTCCCGCGCCGTCCGGCGCTGCTCGAGTTCAGCGTCGCTGATGGCGGTTCCCTCGGCGGGCAGCGCGTCCAGCGGCTTGCCGGTCGTGGCCGTGCCGGCACCGTCGATCATCCAGACCCGTTCCACCGCGGGCAGCCTGCTGAGCACCTCGGCTATCGCCTGCTCGTGCGCCGGTGTCTCCAGGATCAGCGCCCGGGCGCCCGAATCGCCCAGAATCCATTCCACCTGCTCGGCGGAGGAGGTCTCGTAGACCGGCACGGTGACAGCACCGGCCATCCAGATGGCGTAGTCGGCGAGGGTCCACTCGTAGCGAGTCCGTGACAACAGGGCCACCCGGTCGCCGGCCTCGATCCCGGCGGCGACGAGCCCCTTGGCCAGCGCCGCGACTTCCTCGCCGAACCCACCAGCGGTCACGTCCCGCCAGACCGGCGGACCGTCAGCAGCCTTGCGCCGCATCACGACCGTGTCAGGCTCGCGCTGCGCGCGCTCGACGATGGCGTCCGTGAGGTTGGCCGATGCGGGGATCTCCACGAGAGCGGGGGTGCTGTGTTCGCGCATGACAGCTCCTGGCGGTCACGTTCTGCTGTGGCTGCTGTGACAGTACCGCGCGGGGTTGCCTGCGAGCTACCAGCAGGTAGCATCGGCCGCCGCGGTTCGTCTCCCGAAGGGTCTGTGCCCGGACACCGCCGCGCGGACACCGTAGCGACCTGCTTAATGTGTGGGAATGCGGGTTCACGTGGTCAGCGACGTTCACGGCCGGACGGAGGCGCTCAGGGCGGCGGCCGACGGCGCGGACGCACTGCTCTGCCTGGGCGACATGCTCCTGTTCATCGACTACGCGGACAACGCCCAGGGCATCTTTCCCGACCTGTTCGGGGCGGAGGCGACGCAGCGCTTCGTCGCCCTGCGGACCGCGAAACGCTTCGATGAGGCCCGGGACATGGCCAGGCGCCTGTGGGACGGGCTGGGCGGGGATCCGTCAGGCCATGTAGAGATCGCCGCGTCCCGGCAGTACGCGGAGTTGTTCGCCGCGCTCCCGGAGCCCGCCTACCTCACCTACGGCAACGTCGACATCCCGCGCATGTGGCGGGCGCATCTGCGCCCAGGGCACCACGTGCTGGATGGCGAGCGCACCGAACTCGACGGCTGGAGCTTCGGCTTCATCGGGGCCGGGCTGCGCTCGGCCTACCGGACGCCCAACGAGATCGACGAGGACGCTTACGCGGCCAAGGTGGCCGCGGTGGGGGACGTCGACGTGCTGTGCACGCATATCCCGCCCGCCGTGCCGCAGTTGCTGTATGACACGGTCGCGCGGCGGCTGGAGCGTGGCAGCGACGCGCTGCTCGAGCACATCCGGCGCAGCCAGCCGCGGTACGCCCTGTTCGGCCACGTGCACCAGCCGCTCGCGCGCCGAGTCCGAATCGGCCGTACCGAGTGCATCAACGTCGGCCATTTCCGGTCCACTGGTACGCCCTACCTCCTGGAATGGTGACCGCCTTCCATGATCACGGAATATCCCGGACACACAGGCCAGAAATACTCCGTGATCTCATGGAAGGCGGTTATGCCCGGGGTTCCGGGGGGTGGTCCCCCGGGGCCAGCAGGGCTCCGTGATCATGGAAGGGGTGGCCTGGGGCCGCCCTCGGCGTCACCCGGGCCCGGCCTGGGCGACGGCCTGGTCCGCCTGTGGCGGCTCTGCGGCTTGGTCCGGCGGCGGCCGCTGTGCGGCGTGGCCTTGGCGGCCGTGGAGGTACGCTCCGAGCATGGCGGACAGGACGACCTCGAGCATCGCCATCGCCACGACGAGGGAGATCGTCATGGCCGTGATCGCCGATTTCGCGGCGTACCCGCAATGGGCGGGGGCGGTGCGATCGGCGGAGGTGATCGAGCACGACGGGAAAGGCCGGGCCGCACTGGTGCGGTTTCGGCTGGACGCCGGGATGATCAAGGATAGCTATGTCCTGCGTTACGGCTGGGACGGTGACGCCGCCGTCCGGTGGGACCTCGCCGAGCCCGGTTCGGTCGTTTCAGCAATGAGCGGCGGGTACTTCCTGGCCGAGGCCGCCGGGCAGACCACGGTGGCCTACGAACTGGCCGTGGACGTCCGGGTGCCGATGCCGGGCATCCTGAAGCGGAGGGCGGAGAAGATGATCATCGATACCGCGCTGAAGGGTCTCAAGACCCGGGCAGAGGCCACGGACGCCGAAAGCGGCGGGGCCGAGAGCATGGGAGAGGACACGACGTGACGCAGCAGCCCAGGCAGCCGGGTACCGACCTGATCGGCGAGTTCCAGCGGTGGCTGGTCCGTTCTGGGGCGCGCGGGGTGAGTCGGGGAGTGGGCGGGCAGATCCGGTCCGCGCTCGGCCGTAGCGAGGGGTCCGCTGACGTGTGGGAGCGCGCCACCAGGCCGCCGCAGGACGAGGCGCCGGAGTGCGCCTGGTGCCCGGTGTGCCGGGCCGCCCGCCGTCTGAACGAGTCGGGCCCCGGCTTGTCGTCGCAGATGGCGGCCGCGACGGACGCTTTCGCCACGGTGGCGCAGGACGCGATGTCGGTATTCGAGGCGGCAATGGCCGCCGCCCGCCCGGTGGTAAAGGACGAAGCGGATTCTGCCGCCAGCCGGGTACCGAACGCCGCTTCTCCCGCCGCCGGGCGCAACGCCGCTTCTTCCGCCAACCGGGTACCGAACGCCGATTCCGCCGCCACCGGGCCCGGGGTGTGGGACGAGGCGGCCGCTACCGCCAGTCCAGGAGGACCACCGCGTGAGCCTGACGATCGGAGTTGATATCGGGGGGACCAAGGTCGCGGGTGGGGTCGTCGACTCCGATGGGCGGATCATCGAGAAGCTGAAGCGGCCCACCCCGTCCGCCAGCCCGGTGCGCACCGCGCAAGTGATCGTTGAGGTGGTCGCCGAGCTGCGGGCCCGTCACCAGGTCGAAGCGGTCGGCTTGGGCGCGGCGGGATTCGTGGACGAGGCACGCAGCAGCGTCATGTTCTCGCCGAACCTCGCCTGGCGCGACGAGCCGGTGCGCAAGCAGATCGCCGACCTCGTGGGGCTCCCGGTGGTGGTGGAGAACGACGCCAACGCGAGCGCGTGGGCTGAGCTGAAGTTCGGTGCCGCCCGCGGCCAGCAGCACGTGATGCTCATCTCCGTGGGCACCGGCATCGGCGCCGGGCTCGTGCTGGGCGGCGAGCTGTACCGCGGCCGGTGGGGCATGGCGGGCGAGCCAGGGCACTACCGCGTGGTGCCGGACGGCCGCCTGTGCGGCTGCGGCAATCGCGGCTGCTGGGAGCAGTACGCCAGCGGCAGCTCTCTTGAGTACGAGGCGCGTGACTTCGCGCTGCGCACGCCCGGCGGCGCAGTGCGCCTGCTCCAGCTCGGCGGCGGCAGCCTGAGCGGCATCGGTGGCCAGCAGATCACGCAGGCCGCGAGGGAGGGCGATCCCGGCGCCCTGCGCTGCTTCGACATCGTGGGCGGGTGGCTGGGTCAGGGCCTGGCCGACCTGGCGGCGATTCTGGACCCCGGCTGCTTCGTGATCGCCGGAGGCGTGTCAGAAGCAGGCGAGCTGCTGCTCGCCCCGACGCGGGCCGCGTTCGAGAAAGGCCTGACCGGCGGGCATCATCGGCCGCAGGCGGAGATCAAGCGGGCCGCGCTCGGTGCCGACTCCGGGCTTGTCGGCGCCGCGGACCTGGCCCGCAGATGCTTATCAGCGGGACAAGGCGGAAGTCACACGACGGCCCCGTCGTCCGGGCCGGAGTCGCGAGGTGGCCGGTCACCCATCCGTACCACCAGGGTGGCGAAGCCGCCGACGAACGCGGCCACGGAGCAGAACGCCGCCCAGCCCGGCACTGACCAGCCGAGCATGATGGCGACGAACAGGTAGCCGGGCCCCCCGAAGAGCGCGACCCAGGCTCCCTTCGTCACCGGGTCGAGCTTGGGCAGCGGTGGTGGCGGCGGGGGAATGAAATGATCTCCGTCATCCCCCTGGGGCGGGGGCGCCTGACGGGCCGGCCTGACAACGCGGGCGCCTAGATCAGGGCCCAAGTCGAT
>DAIRVB010000462.1:0-4242 GCA_036803065.1 Streptosporangiaceae bacterium | reverse complement strand
GCTCACGGAGCACTCGACGAGCATGAGCTGAACCTTGGCTTGAAGGCAGCCGGCCTGGAGGACAGTCTCGGCCTGGCCGCGAGCCTGGCCGCCGAGCTCAGCGAGCATGCCCGCGAGGCCCTGGCCCAGCGGTCGCAACGGCACCGGCTGGACGCGACGGGCCAGCCACGCTATGAGCTCCCGCTGATCACCGACCAGATGGACCTCGGCGGCCTCTACCGCCTGGCGGCCGCCCTGCGGGACCAGGGGGCGGCGTGACGCGACTCGACGTGGACCGGCTGCTGGATGATCCACGCACGCGGATCATCGTGTGCTGCGGGTCGGGCGGGGTCGGCAAGACCACGACCGCCGCCGCTCTCGGCCTCCGCGCCGCGGAGCGGGGCAGGCACGTGGTCGTGCTCACCGTCGATCCGGCCCGGCGGCTGGCCCAGTCGATGGGCCTCACCTCCCTGGACAACACCCCGCGGCCGGTGCCCGGCGCGGTCGGCGACCCGCAGCTGGGCGGCGCCCTGCACGCGATGATGCTCGACATGAAGCGGACCTTCGACGAGATCGTGGAGGCGCACTCCGATCCGGGCCGCGCCGCGCAGATCCTCGCCAACCCCTTCTATCAGTCCCTGTCGTCGAGCTTCGCTGGCACCCAGGAGTACATGGCCATGGAGAAGCTCGGCCAGCTGCGCCAGTCCGACGAATGGGACCTGATCGTCGTTGACACCCCGCCGAGCCGGTCGGCCCTGGACTTCCTGGACGCGCCGCAGCGGCTCGGCCGGTTCCTCGACGGCCGGCTTATCCGGCTGCTCAGTGCGCCCACCAGGGTCGGCGGCCGGGCCTACCTGCGGGTGGTGACGGCGGGATTCGGCATGCTGACGGGCGTCATCACGAAAGTAATCGGCACCCAGGTGCTGAGGGACGTTCAGACGTTCGTGGCCGCGTTCGACACGATGTTCGGCGGGTTCCGGCAGCGGGCCGAGGACACCTACCGGCTGCTGCAGGCCCCAGGAACCGCGTTCCTGGTGATCGCGACACCGGAACCGGATGCCCTGCGCGAGGCCTCGTACTTCGTCGAGCGGCTGTCCCAGGACCGGATGCCGCTGGCCGGCCTGATCGTCAACCGGGTGCACCGCTCGCCAGCGGCGCAGTTGTCCGCCGCGCGCAGCCTCGCCGCCGCGGAGACACTGGAGTCTGCGCCGACTGCGACCCTCGCCAGACCGGATGCCGGATCGAATGCAGGTGCCACAGCGGCTTCCACCCGCTACCCACTGGCCTCGACAGCGCTGAGGCTCCATGCCGAGCGGATGCAGCTTGGCGAGCGCGAGCGGCGCCTGGAAGAACATTTCACCGCGGCCCACCCGGTGATTCCGGTGGTCGAGGTCCCGGCCCAGCCGGAAGATGTGCACGATCTCGATGGGCTCCGCGCCATCGGCGTGGAGCTGGCCCGGGCTGCCGACGGCGAGGCCGACGACTAGCTGCGCTCAGCTAACTACAATCAGTACCGACTGCGATCGGTGCTGGTTGCGATCGGTGCTGGTTGCGACCGGGGCCGAGCGGCTAGCTGGCGACCAGTTCGTCGGTGGTCTGCTCGTATTGGTTGCGGGCATGCTCGAGCAGCTCGCGCCAGGATGAAACGTCTGGCCGACGGCGCAGCAGTGCACGCCGCTCCCGTTCAGTCATGCCACCCCACACGCCGAACTCGATGCGGTTGTCGAGGGCGTCGGCGAGGCATTCGGTGCGCACCGCGCAGCCGCGGCAGATCAGCTTGGCCCGGTTCTGCGCCGCGCCCTGAACGAACAACTCGTCAGGGTCCGTGCCCTTGCACGCGGCGCGGGCGGTCCAGTCAGCGATCCACATGTGGCCCCACTCCTCCTGATCGTCACGCCCAGTAGGGTCGTCACGCCGGACGGCGTTCACTTGCGGTCCATGGCCGGCGGCTGGGCGCCAGCCTTGGTTGTCATAGTTGCGAAGAAGTAATTTACGGAAGTCTTGGCCTCAGCGCCAGACCCCGTTGGGCCCATTTACGGAATAGCCCTCATGGGCCATGCCTTGGCCGGCGGGTAGTCACCCTACAGTGACGGCCCTCGCTGTTTGCCACAAGGCGTACCCTGTGTCCGTGCTGACATCAGGTCTCTCCGGCAAGATCGGCGTCGTGGGCCGGCTGGCCTTGCTGTCCGCGGCCAGCGGGGTGCTGGTCGCAGCCTTGGTCATACCTGCTGTAGGTGTGACCGGCATTGCTGTGCGTAACGAGGCGAACAAGTTCAATACGCTGTCCACGCCGGAACTTGGCCAGCTGCCCGTTCGGTCCCAAATCCTCGATGATGCGGGTAATGTCCTCGCATATTACTACCCTCGGGGTATCGACCGGGTGCCGGTGACCTTTTCGCAGATCGCACCGGTGATGCGCCGGGCGATCGTGGCGATCGAGGACTCCCGCTTCTACCAGCACGGAGCGATCGACGTCAAAGGCACGATCCGTGCTTTTGTCAACGACTTCGAGCACAAGGCCATCCAGGGCGGCTCCACGCTGGCCCAGCAGTATGTGAAGAACGTGCTGATCCTGTCGGCCGCCGATCCGCGGAAAGAGGCGGCCAGCGCCACCGGGCAGACGCTCAGCAGGAAAATCCGCGAGCTGCGCATGGCTGTCGTAGCCGAGCACAAGATGTCCAAGGAAAGCCTGCTCGCCGGGTACCTGAACGTCGCCTACTTCGGTAACCAGTCCTACGGCATCCAGGTCGCCGCCCAGCACTACTTCAGCGTCCCCGCGGCCGAGCTGACCCTGCCCCAGGCCGCGCTGCTGGCCGGGATGGTGGAAAACCCGGCCCGCTATGACCCGTCGCTGAACCCCACGCTGTCGGAGCACCGCCGCAACGTGGTGCTGGCGCGGATGCTCCAGGTCGGTGACATCACCAAGGCCCAGGAGAAGCAGGCCGAGGCCACGCCGGTTACCCTGCACATCAGCCAGCAGCAGACCGGCTGCACCAGCGATTCCGCCGCGCAAGCCGCGTTCTACTGCGACTACGCGCTGGCCGTGATGAAGCACGATTCCGCGTACAGCAAGGCCTGGGATCAGCTGCAGGGCAAGGGCGGCCTGACGATCTACACCACCCTGGACGGGAAGGACCAGCAGGCCGCGAACAACGCGGTCAACTACATGCTCCCCCCGCCGCCGTCCGCCGATAACCCGGGTGCCGACGCGGCCGCCGAGGTGCTGATCCAGCCCGGCACCGGCTACGTGCGCGCCATCGCGAACGACCGCCCCTACGGCAACGGCGCTCAAGACTTGGCGGTGGATTCCGTGTACAACGGCGGCGAAGGCGTGCAGACGGGCTCCTCGTCCAAGATCTTCACCCTGCTGACCGCGCTCGAGCAGGGTGTGCCGTTCGGCTACGTCCAGACCGTGCCCGCCGCCACGACGATAACCGGGTACACCAACTGCGCCGGCGGCCCAGCCGGCAGCGCCGGGGGCAGTTTCCAGCTGATAAATGACTCGCCGAGCGAGAAGGGCCCGTACACGCTGTACCTGGCCACCGCCGCGTCGGTCAACATCTACTTCGCCGAACTGGAGAAGAAGGTCGGCCTGTGCAACGTGGTCAAGACCGCTGCGGCCCTCGGGGTGCACCGCGCGACCGGCCAGTCCCTGTTCCAGAGCGCCGGGAAACCGGGAACCAGCAGCTATCAGTACCCGGCGGACGACGTGCCGGCGTTCACCCTGGGCGCGGTCAACGTGTCACCGATGAGCATGGCCGGGGCGTTCGCCACAATCGCGGCCAGGGGGATCTACTGCCATCCGGTCGCCATCACCAAGATCGTGGAGGGCAGCGGGGCGCAGCTCCCGGTGGAGTCCGCGGGCTGCCATCGCGTCCTTTCCACGGACGTCGCCGACGCGGCCAGCTACGTCCTGCAGAGCGTGCTGACCATCGGGACGGCGGGGGGCCTGGGGATCGGGCGCCCGGCCGCGGGCAAGACCGGGACCTCGGACAGTTTCGCCTACGCCGCCTTCGGTGGCTACACGCCCGACCTGACCGGCTACGTGTCCGTGTTCTATCCGCTGGCGCCGACCGACCCGATCCACGGCACAATGGCGTTCTACCCCCGGTCGTGCTACCGGCTCGGGTGCGACGGCGCGGGCATGTTCGGCGCCGACGCGCCCGCGCACATCTGGCAGATGACATTCCTGCACGCGAAGCTGGCCAGTAACGCACCCAATTTCGTGTTCCCGACATCTGGCCTGCTGTTCTCGATGGGTAA
>DAIRVB010000461.1:0-4243 GCA_036803065.1 Streptosporangiaceae bacterium | reverse complement strand
GGTCAGCCGCGATGGCCGCCTTGTCGGAGCTCACGGCAGCCACCGTGAGCGGGGCTGTCTCGGTGGCGAGCATCTGCCCGGCTTTGACGGTCTGGCCGAGATGGACCAGGACCGTTCCCACCCGGCCAGAGCTGGCGAAGTTGAGGTTGGTGATGCCGTTGCTGGTCACCGTTCCAGTGAACGAATGACTGTCGGCGGTCATGATGCGCGGGACGTACCACATCGCACCGGCTACGCAGGCGGCGGCGATGAGGATGCCGCCGAGCCGCTGGGGGAGGGTGACAGGGCGCCGACGCTGCTCCATGGCCGGCTCCTCGGGGGCCTGCCGCGCCAGGGTCTGCCGCTCCGCGGTTTGCCGCGCTAGGGTTTGCGGCTCCGGGTGCTGCCCAACGGACCGCTGCTGCAACCCGGCCTGAGCCTTCCCAGAGGTCCGGGCGTATTCCGGGTCATCTGGACCGGCGACCCGAACGCTCCCAGGGACATCCGAGTCCCCGGGCGGGTGAGCAACGTTTTCCCAGTCCGAGTAGGCAGTCTCCCCCCGGGACATGTTCAACTCAAATCAACCCCAATTAATCGGCTACCCGGCCAGGCAGGCACTCCCGGTATGGCTGCGTCGTCCACCCGTGTCGATGAATATATAGCATCACACCAGCACAAGCTGGCCAAAACGTATGTATATATCTTATGTCAGGACAGTTAAGTTCAGATTACACGCTTAATAGACATTTCTGACGTGAATAATAGGGATTTACAGCAGGCCAGGCAGCGTCCGGCCAGGTCGGCGCGCGTCGCGGCTAGCGGGAATGGCCCCTTCGCTCGTCCGCTCGGGTGCGGGTCCTTGCGGGAGCGGGCGGCGGCCTGGGTGATTACCAGATGATTACCAGGACCGTGCGCCAAACGCATAGATAGCACTACAATCCGCGACTGGCATAGGTGACCCGCGTCACTGTCCTGCCGATTTATCGGGCGGCGGAGACGTCTGGTATGTTCACTCATTTATCCCGGTTTATCTAGCCAACGTGGGGCTTTATGGCTCTATCACTCCTCGCCGTGACTGCTGCCTTGCTCGCGGCGCTCGTCGCTGCCTGCCTGCTGCCGGTCTACGCGGACAGCGCGGACGACCGGGGGGACGGCCGTACCAACGTCGTCATCCCGCCCTACGTCCGGACGCCGCCGCACCGGCCGCGCACCTGGGCCTTCTTGAGCATTACCACGGTGGCCGGGCTGCTCTTCCTCGGCTGGCACCGGCCCTCCCTGTCGTTGCTGTACTCAGATGGCGTCCGCAGTGTGGCGGTGGCCATCACGCACAACCCGGCCAGCGTGAACGGGTATATCGCCCGCCTGCGCCCAGCGCTCGTGTTCTTCGCCGTCGCCTACATCATCGGCACAGCCCTGGTCATCCGCGCGGACCTGGGCCGGAGGCTGATCGTGCTCGGGCACGCCGGGCTCTACATCGCGATGACACTGCTGACCCAGGCGCTCATGATCGTCATTGGGATCGCCACCGGCTGGCTCGTCGCGCCCTTCGGCATCGAGGCCACCCTGGCCAACCTGCTCATCGGCGGACTGGTGGTGATGCGCCTGACGTTCACGACCTTCGCGCTGCCGCGGGCGACCACGGTCCCGCTCATCCGCCGCCCGCGCCTCTGGGACAACACGCTCACCTGGTGCGCTCTGATCAGCGTGATCGCCCTGCTGATCGGCGCGTATGCCTTCATCTCCGAGCAGGCCAACCTGACCACGGCGTGGCAGGTTTTCCTGCCGTTGTACGCGGTGAGCCTGGTGTTCACCCTCATGTTCGCGCCGCTATGGCTGCTCTGGTGGGCCAACCGTAAGCTCCCCGAGCCCGGCCCCGACCGGCCGCCGGTGGACATCGTCGTTCCCGCGTACAACGAGGAGGACAACATTGTGCGCCTCCTCCGGTCGATCGACGTCGCCGCGCACCGCTACGGCGGGCCCGTCCGGGTGGTGATCTCGGACGATGGTTCGACCGACAGCACGGCGCGGCTTGCCGCTCAGGAGATCGCACGACTGCGGCACGCCCAGTACGAGATTCTCACCGCCCCGAACGGCGGCCAGGCCGCCGCCCTCAACCGGGGAATGATGATCACCGAGGCGGAGATCCTCATCCGCGTCGACGCCGACTGCGTCCTGGGCGAGGACACGCTCGTCTATTCGGTGCCCTGGTTCCGGGATCCGCTCATCGGCTGTGTGGGCGCCATGGAAGAACCCCGGGCGGACACCGCCACCTGGTTCCACCGGCTGCGCGCGCTGGAGACCGCATTCCAGTTCCGGTTCGCCCGGCTCGGACAGAGCCTCGTCGACGGGATCGTGGTCATACCCGGCACCTTCGCGGCCTTCCGCCGCGGCCCGGCGGAGGCAGTGGGTGGCCACCCGACCGGGATGAACGGTGAGGACGCCGACCTCACCATGCAGATCGGCCGGGTGGGCTACCGCGTGGTGGTCGATCCGCGCATCAGGTCATACGAGGATGTGCCGCGCAGCCCCGGGGAGTTCGTCGAGCAGCGGACGCGCTGGGCCCGGGCCGGTTTTCATGTGTTCGCCCGGCACGTGCCGCTGCGCAGCGGTTCCGCGGGCCCGCGGGTATGGTTCTGGACGCTGCGCCGCGGGTTTTCCTGGTTCTCCATCCAGGCCGGCCTGGTGGCGCCCATTTTCTTGCTGGAGCTCGCGCTGACGAACCCGAGTTACCGGCAGAACGTCGTGACCTTTGCCCTGCTGTATGTGGCGGGCGGGGGAGTATCACTGGTGTTCAGCCTGCCGTATGCCATCAGGTACGGATACTGGCGCAGCATCCTGTGGGCACCCACCTGGTTCCTTTACGCGTTCCTGCGCCGGGTCGCCACGCTTGAGGCAGCCATCACGCTCCCGGTCCGGCCGTTCCCTTCCATCGTCCGGCGCCGGTCACCTGCTCCGGTTCGCCCGGTGAGCGCCCCCGGGGTCAAGGTCCACAGCGGCTGATCCCGGCCGGGTCTGGCCTGGGCACTCCTCCCAGAGCGAAGAGAAGTCTCTGAGTTCGCCAAAGAATGGACCATTTGGGCTGACCGGCTGTGATTCGTCCGTGATACTGGCGCAGTGATTCTCGCTGGTTTGCCTGTCCGCGAGCCGACAGGCCGGCCAGGGCAGGAGAGCTTCCGCGCCGCGCCACGGGGAGTGCCGTGGCCGTGGTGGGTGCTGGCGCCGTGGTCGGCGCTGTGGGCCGGTATTCACGCACATTCGGCCGGTCAGTCCTGGCACTTCTTCGCCGAAGGGGGCCGCCTGCTCTCCTCTGGCGGCGCCGCCGGAGGCCTTCACGTGTATGCGACGCATCCGGTGCTGCAGATGGGGCCGCTGGCGCTGGCCGTCTCGGCCGTGCTGAACATGCTGGGCACCGGAACCGGCCGGGTGGTCGCGCTCGTCGCGATGTCGGCGACGGGCCTGCCGTTGCTGGCCGCCGTGTGGCGGCTGGTGCCTGCGCCCGAGCGTCTCCGCCGGGGCCGGCTGCTCACGGGCGGGCTGGTCTTCCTGCCGGTATGGACCGAACTCACCACCCACTTCGGTCATCTCGACGACGTGCTGGCCCTGTCTTTGTCGGTCGCCGCTGTGCACGCCGTGAGCCGGCGTCATCCGGTCTGGGCCGGGCTGGCACTGGCGGCCGCAGCCGACGCCAAGCCGTGGGCGGCGGCGTTCGTGGTGCTCTTGCTGGCCCTGCCGCGCCGGGACCGGTGGCCCGCCCTCGGAGCCTTCGTGACTGGTGTCGCCGTGGCGTGGCTGCCCTTCGTGGCAGCCGATCCGCACACCCTCATGGCCGCGCGGTTCGCGATTCCCAACGACTACTCCTCCGCGCTCCGCGTGATCGGGGTGAACTCCGCGGGGACACCCTGGTGGGACCGGTCGGCCCAGCTCGCCCTAGGCCTCGCCGGCGGGTACCTGGCCGTGCGGCGCGGCCGCTGGCCGGCGGTCATCCTGATCGTCCTGGCGGTGCGGATCCTGCTCGACCCCGGCGTGTACGCCTACTACACCTCGGGGGTGCTGCTCGGAACCCTCATGGTCGACCTGCTGATCAGCCGCTGGCGGCTGCCCTGGACAACCGCGGTCGCCGCGGCGCTGCTCTACGCGGCGCGCTTCACGCACGTTCTTTTCCCCTTCACGCTGCACGAACTGGGCCTGCTGCGCACTCTGTTCGGGATCGGTGTGCCCGTCCTCGTCCTCGGCCTGCCGGCCCGGTGGCTGGGCCGCGGCCCAG
>DAIRVB010000460.1:0-4314 GCA_036803065.1 Streptosporangiaceae bacterium | reverse complement strand
GCGGTGGTCGTACCCGGTCACCCAGGGCAGCCGGGCGGCGCTAGCCGGATCGAGGCGCCACTCCAGGTGGTTGCGCTCGATCACGGCCGATCCCGGTATCTCCCCCTCGTCCGCCCGACATCCGGCCGGCCGGATGTCGATGAGCACGCCATCGCCGGACACCTCGCGGTAGGCCTCGTGCGGCGTGAGCCGCACGAGGCGGGCGCGCGCCGCCGTCAGGATCTGCTCGATCGAGCGGGCGCCCGGCGGCCGTTCGGTCACCACGCCGCGGCGCTTTCCGTGTGCAGCTTCACCAGCCCGGCCGGGGTCAGGTCGTAGCGCGTCATCTCGGGCAGCGGAGGTGAGTCGGCGTGCACGCTCACCGCCACCGCCGACCTCGCGGCGTTGCGCACGTCGTGAATGTAGCGCGGGCCGAACGCACGCGAACCGCCTGCCCCCACCGGCTTGGCCAGCACTTGTCCCGTGGTCACGCCGCCGACGACCCGGTGCTCCGTCAGCGTGCCCCACACCACCGCGAACGCGCCGGCCGACCCGCCGTGATCGTGAAACCCGGTGGCCTGCCCCGGCAGCCAGCTGATCACCCAGACCTCGTGGCTGTCGCCGATGTGGATCCGTTCGTACCAGCGGCCGTCGGGGTTCAGCCTGACCCGGGGAAGCCATTCCGCGGGGCTCGCCGCCAGGCGTCGCACCACGTCGGTTAGCTGGCGCGCGCCGAGTAGCCGACCAGGCTGCACACTGCCGGGTGACACTGGCCTGATCATCGTACTCATTTTCGTTTCTCTCCCTCACGTTGACATAACTGACGGCGACGCCAGCGGGAACCCGGTGATCTAAAGGACCAGGCAAGCTGGCTGGGAAACGAGCTGTCCGGTCAGTGCGAGGTCAGACATCGCTTGACGCGGAGCGCCAGGCCGATGGCGCCGGCGGGAACGCGCTGACAGGCAAGCGCTGACGGGAGAGGCGAGCCACGGCGCATGCCGTGATTCTGCCAGGGTTTCCCTATTAAATCAATAGGAATAATCGACTTAAGCAGTGCGGTGTGCGACGGCGAACACGCGCCGGAAGGGGAAGACGGTGCCGAACGAGCTCGGCGGATAGGCCGCGCGGAGCTGCTTGCCGTACTCGGCGAGGAAGTCCGCGGCCTGCTCCGCGTCGAGCACGGCCAAGACGGGACGAAGCCCGGTGCCCTTATACCACTCGAGCACCGGATCGGATCCCGGCAAGATGTGCACGTACGTCGTCTCCCAGGCGTCGACCTCGTACCCCGCCGCGGCCAGCAGCGTCGCGTAATCCGCGGGGTCGGCCGACTGCCGGCTGAGCTCCACGTCCCGCAGCAACAAGCGCCACCGGAGCGACGCCGCCATCTCACGCAGGATCGCGTGCGACGGCTGGTCGAAGTTCCCCGGGACCTGGAAGGCCAGCCAGCCGTCGTCAGCCAGCTGCCCCACCCAGCGGGTCAGCAGCTCCCGATGGCCGGGCACCCACTGCAGCACCGCGTTGGAGATGATCACATCCGGCAGGCTCTCCGGCTCCCAGTGCCGAACATCGTCGATCATGAAGGACAGCCCGGGGGCGCGGCTCGTTATGGCCGAACCTGAAGACCCCGAAGACCCCGAAGACCCCGGGGATCCCGGGGATCGCAGGGCCGCCACGGGCGCCGCGGACGCGAGTTGCCGGGCGGCTTCGATCATCTGCGGTGAGTTGTCCACGCCGCACACGGTGGCGGCGGGCCAGCGCTCCGCGAGCATGGCGGTCAGGTTGCCCGGCCCGCAGCCCATATCGACCACATAGCCGGGCAGCTCAGCGCCGACCCTGGCGAGCAAGTCAAAAAACGGTCTGGCGCGCTCGCCTCCAAACCGCAGATATAGGGTGGCGTCCCACATCGTGGTCGATCCTTCTCTCATAACAAGAGACACATGTGGACCTGATCCCCTTGTACAGGACGAGTCTTCTTGACGTCAAGAGATATCCTCTAGTAATGGGCCAGCGCGCCGGACCCCGCACCGCAGCGGACTCTGCCGCCGAGGCAGGCTCTGAGGCCGGGATCCTGCCGGACTCACTGCTACGCGATGAGGTCGACGACCTAGTCGAGGCCTGGCGGGCGCAGCGCCCGGACCTGGATGTCGAGCCGATGCAGGTGCTCAGCCGGATCTCCAGGCTCGCCCGGCATCTAGACATCGCCCGGCGCGGGGCGTTCGCCGATCACGGCCTGGAGTCGTGGGAGTTCGACGGACTCTCCGCACTGCGCGTGCAGTGACCGCCGTTCCAGCTCACCCCGGGGGCGCTGCTGCGGGCGACCTTGGTGACGTCCGGCACGATGACCAACCGGATCGACCGGCTGGCCGCCGCGGACCTCGTCCGCCGGGAGCCAGATCCGAGCGACCGGCGGGGCGTGCTCGTCACCCTCACCAGCCAGGGCCAGGAGCGGGTGGACGCCGCGCTGGCCGACCTGCTGGGCCGCGAGCGAGCGCTGCTGGCGGGGCTGGACGCCGGGGAGCGCCGGCACCTGGCCGACCTGATGCGTATCCTGCTCGCCCCCTTCGACGCCGCCGAGTTAGCCGCGGGTCGCCACGTCGTCGGCAGACGACGGTCGATCAAGCGTCCAGCTCGGCCGCGACGGTCAGCCAGCGCTCCTCCAGGTCCGCCTTTCCCGCCTGAGTGGCACGCAGGTCGGCGCCGAGCGCGGTGAGCTTCTCGTAGTCGGTGGCGTTCGCGGCTAGCTCGGCGGCCAGCTTCGTCTCGCGGGTTGACAGGCGTTCCAGTTGACGCTCAAGGCGCTGCAGTTCCTTGCGCGCGGTGCGCTCCTCGGCAGCGGACGGCGGGGACTTGGCGGCGGCCCGTCCGCTTCCTGGCGCAGCGCGGACGGCCCGGACCCGGTCCAGGTACTCATCCACGCCCCCGGCGAGGAACGCGAGTTTGCTGTCGCCGACCAGCGCGACGACATGCTCCGTCACGCGCTCCAGGAAGTACCGGTCGTGGCTGACCACCACCAGCGTGCCCGGCCAGTCGTCGAGCAGGTCCTCGAACTCGGTGAGCATCTCGATGTCCAGGTCGTTGGTCGGCTCGTCGAGCAGCAGCACGTTGGGCTCGTCCATGAGCAGCCTGAGCATCTGGACCCGGCGCCGCTCGCCGCCGGACAAGTCGCCGATCTTGGTCCACTGCCGTTCCGTGGTAAAGCCGAGCCGCTCGAGGAGCTGGCCCGCGGAAAGCTCACGGTTGCCGACCCGGATGCGCAGCCGTATCTCCTCCACCGCCGCGCGGACGCGCAGGTCCGGGTCGAGTTCGGCGAGTTCCTGGGACAGGTAGGCGAGCCGCACGGTCTTGCCCCGGATGACCGTTCCTTCCACGTGCAGCCCCGGGCGAGCGGAGGAGGAGGAGAAGCTGTCCGGGGGGCTGGCCGGGGCGGGATCCGCCGGCACCGACCCGG
Source organism: Streptosporangiaceae bacterium (assembly GCA_036803065.1). Taxonomy (GTDB): domain Bacteria; phylum Actinomycetota; class Actinomycetes; order Streptosporangiales; family Streptosporangiaceae; genus JAWWPY01. The sequence goes on along the minus strand of DAIRVB010000460.1, from coordinate 887 downwards.
CCAGCACGTTGAGCAGCGACGTCTTACCACTGCCGTTGACCCCGACGATTCCGATCCGGTCACCGGGGCCGAGCCGCCAGGTCACCTGATCAAGGAGGGTGCGCTCACGATCCGTGGTGCCGACAGATACCGACACATCCTCGAGCTCGATCACGGTCTTGCCCAGCCGGGCGGTCGCCAGCCGGGTCAGCTCGACGCTGTCCCGTGGCGGCGGCTCCGACGCGATGAGCACGGTGGCCGCCTCCACCCGGAACTGCGCCTTGGTGGTCCGGGCCTTGGCCCCGCGCTGCAGCCAGGCGAGCTCCTTGCGGACCAGGTTGCGACGGCGGCGTTCGGCGGCTTCCTCGCCGCGTTCCCGTTCCGCCTGGGCGAGCACGTAGGCCGAGTAGCCGCCCTCGGCGGAATGCACCTGGCCCCGGTCGACCTCCCAGGTCCGCTCGCATACGGTGTCCAGCAGCCAGCGGTCGTGGCTGACCACGATGACCGCGCAGCCTCGGTCGCGCAGGTGACGGCCGAGCCAGTCGATCGCCTCGATGTCCAGGTGGTTGGTCGGCTCGTCGAGCAGCAGCACGTCCCGCTCGGCGACGAGCAGGGAGGCGAGCGCGACCCGGCGCCGCTCGCCGCCGGACAGCCGCTGAACTGCGGCGTCGACACCGATACCCGGGAGCAGCTCGGCCATGATGGTCCGCGCCCTGGGATCGGCTTCCCACGGCGTGGGCAGCGAGCCGCCGGCCCGGCCGAACACGACCTCGCCCACCGTTCCGGTCAGCTGGCCGCTTTGCGGTAGGTAGCCGAGCCGGAGCCCGGTGGCCATGGCCACCCGGCCGGTGTCGGGTTCGGCCTGGCCGGCCAGCAGCGCGAGCAGCGTGGACTTGCCCGCTCCGTTG